>JACRMO010000043.1 GCA_016214925.1 Gammaproteobacteria bacterium | reverse complement strand
GCGTAAAACCTCCGATTGGGTATAACTCCGCATACGACCGCGGAACTTGAGCGGAGTTCAGGATAGCATGCTGAGACCGAGAGGCAAGCTTGCGGAACCGGCTGAACCCTGGGACAAAATCCGGGAAATCAGGTATCGTTGGCGGCGCCGGAGAGGTGGCTGAGCGGCCGAAAGCGACGGTCTTGAAAACCGTTGAGGGGCCACCATCCGTGGGTTCGAATCCCACCCTCTCCGCCAGATTATGATCAGATTTACGATGACGACGACGTGGTAACAAACGGAATTGATTGATATGCGATGGGGAGCGAGATGATTCAGATCTTGTTAGTCGACGATCACGACTTGGTGCGGGCGGGGCTCAAGCGCATCCTCGAGGACGTCAAGAACATTAAGGTGATCGGTGAGGCCAGTACCGGCGAAGAGGCGATCCTGATGGTCCGCCAACGCAAGCCGGATGTGGTCATCATGGACGTGAACATGCCGGGCATCGGCGGTTTGGAAACCACCCGCAAACTGATGCAGATCGATCCCAACATCAGAGTCATTGTCGTGACCGTGCATGTGGAAGAACCTTATCCGACCCGTTTGCTCGAAGCGGGTGCGGCCGGTTACCTGACAAAATCCTGCGCCGTCGACGAGATTGTCGCCGCGATTCAGACCGTGGCCAAAGGCGAACGCTATGTCGGTGCCGATATTGCCCGGCAGGTGGCGCTGTCGATGCTGCCCGGCGGCAAACGCTCACTGTTCGAGAAACTTTCGCAACGCGAGATGCAGGTCATGTTGATGGTGACGCAGGGACATAGCATCCAGGACATCTCGGACCGCCTGTGTCTAAGCCCGAAAACGGTGAGCACCTACCGCTATCGGCTGTATGAAAAACTCAGTGTGGAAAACGATGTCGAACTGACGCATCTCGCCATGCGCCATGGGGTGATTTCCGTCGAGCCCACGCCGGAGTGAGATCGATTTCCGCGCAACCCGACAGCATAAGCTTCGACGCGGATTGCCGACGCTGCGAACGTCTGGCGGAATTTCTCGATGCTGTCCGGCTCGAGCATCCGACCTATTATGCGCGGCCGGTGCCGCCCTTCGGTGATCGCGATGCCCGCCTGCTGATCGTGGGGCTGGCGCCCGGCATGCATGGCGCAAACGCGAGCGGCCGACCGTTCACCGGGGATCACGCCGGGATACTCCTGTACCGCAGCTTGTACGATTTCGGTTTCGCCTCGCAACCGGAATCGGTGGCGCGCGACGATACTCTGGTGTTGCGCAACTGCCGTATCACCAACGCCGTGAAATGCCTGCCACCGCAGAACAAACCATTGCCACGCGAGATTCAGTGCTGCAACGAATTTCTCAAACACGAGCTCTCCACGCTGCGCCCGGGCACGGTGATCCTGGCCCTGGGACGCATTGCCCACGATGCCGTGTTGCGCGCGTTGGATAAGCGGGGCAAGGAGTTCGTGTTCGGTCACGCCGCCGAACATGCCTTGGGCCAGGGTCTGACCCTGCTCGATTCCTATCATTGCAGTCGCTACAACACCCAGACGCGCCGCCTCACCGAAGACATGTTCCGCACGGTCGTCGCGCGCGCCCGGACCCTGCTCGACTCGGAGTAACCGATGAGCGGGGGCAGTACGGAATTCGATGCGCGTGAGTTTCTCCGTCATCTGACCTCGCACCCCGGCGTCTATCGGATGCTGGCGGTCGACGGCGAAGTGCTGTATGTCGGTAAGGCGCGCAAGCTGAAAAACCGCGTCGCCAGTTATTTCCGCACCAGCGGCTTGAGTCCAAAGACTCACGCGCTGATGAGTCAGGTCGTCAATGTCGAGGTCACCGTCACGCATACAGAAAGCGAGGCGCTGCTGCTCGAAAACAATCTCATCAAGTCCTTGCAGCCGCGCTATAACGTGCTGCTGCGCGACGACAAGAGTTATCCCTATATCTATCTGTCCAGCACCCAGGCTTATCCACGCCTGACCCTGCACCGCGGTGCGCGCAAGGCCAAAGGGCGCTACTTCGGGCCGTATCCGAACGCCTCGGCCGTGCGTGAGAGTCTGCATCTGTTGCAGAAGGTGTTTCGCGTTCGCCAATGCGAGGACAGCTTCTTCGAGAATCGCTCGCGGCCCTGTCTGCAATACCAGATTAAACGCTGTACAGGACCCTGTGTCGGGTTGATCTCGCCGGAGGCCTACGCCGATGATGTGCGCCATACCGTGCAGTTTCTGGAAGGCCGCAACAGCGAGATCATCGACGAACTGGCGCGGCGCATGGATGCGGCGGCGGCGGCGCTGGACTATGAAGATGCGGCGCGTTATCGCGATCAGATCGTCAATCTGCGTCACGTTCAGGAACGCCAGTACGTCAGCGGCGAGCGCGGCGATTTGGATATCCTCGCCGTGGTGGCCGCGGGCGGCGTGGCCTGCGTGCAGGTGTTTTACATTCGTGCGGGGCGCAATCTCGGCAACAAAGCGTTCTTTCCGCGCGTGCCCGGGGAGGCCGCGCCTGGGGAAATGAGGCCGCGCCTGGTGAAATCCTGTCCGCCTTCGTGACGCAGTATTATCTGGGCCGTGAGGTGCCGAACGAATTGCTGGTGAATGTCGATCTGCCGGATGCCGAATGGCTGACCCAGGTGTTGGGCGAGCAAGCGGGGCATACGGTTGCCGTGCGCAGTCGGGTGCGCGGTGAACGCGCGCGTTGGCTGGAGATGGCCGAGCGCAATGCCCAGAACGCCGTGCAGATACGCGTGTCGAGTCGGGCCGGTATGTATCAGTGCTACGAGGCCTTGCAACAGGCGCTGGCGCTCGACGAGCCGATCACTCGCGTGGAATGTTTCGATATCAGCCATACACAGGGCGAGGCGACCGTGGCGTCGTGTGTGGTATTCGGGCTCGAAGGCGCCGTAAAATCCGATTACCGGCGCTTCAATATCGAAGGTATCGAGCCCGGCGACGATTATGCCGCGATGGCGCAGGCCCTGATGCGGCGTTACACGCGGGTGATAGGTAAGGGCGCGGGCGAAGGCGTGATGCCGGATCTGATCTTGATCGATGGCGGCAAGGGCCAACTCGCCGCCGCCGGGCGTGTGCTGGATGAATTGCAGTTGAGCGGCGTGCCGATGGTGGGCGTGGCGAAGGGGCCGGAGCGTAAAGCCGGCTGGGAAATACTGCACCGGCGCGATGGCAGCGAGTTGCGGCTGGCGGCCGATAACCCGGGCCTGCATCTGATCCAACAAATCCGCGACGAGGCGCACCGTTTCGCCATCACCGGTCACCGGCAGCGGCGCGGGCGCAGTCGCACCGAGTCGCCGCTGGAAGCGATCCCGGGTATCGGCCCCAAACGTCGACAACAATTACTGCGGCAGTTTGGCGGTCTGCGGGAAGTCGCGCGAGCCGGCATCGAGGACCTGCTCAAGGTGAAGGGCATCAGTCGCGAACTGGCCCAAGAGATATACAATGCCTTTCACGGTGAAGGGCTGTGATGGCAACCCAGAACAACATGGAATGAGACCATGAAATACAATATTCCCAATCTGCTGACCTTGTTGCGTATCGGGTTGATCCCGGTGTTCGTCCTGGTGTTCTATCTGCCGTACACATGGGTGCATGCCGTGACTGCGGCGATCTTTGGTCTGGCGGCGGTGACCGACTGGCTGGATGGTTATCTGGCGCGACGTCTGGGGCAGATGTCGGCATTCGGCGCTTTCCTCGACCCGGTGGCGGACAAGCTCATGGTCGCGGTGGCATTGGTTGTGTTGATCGATGCCAATCCGACCGATCTGCATGGTGCGGTGCTGGCAATGCCGGCGGCGGTCATCATCGGCCGCGAGATCGCCATTTCGGCCTTACGTGAGTGGATGGCCGAGATCGGCGAACGCGCCCAGGTGGCGGTCTCGGTGATTGGCAAGATCAAGACCACGGCGCAAATGCTTGCGTTGCTGTTGTTGCTTTACCAGCACCCGATCGGGGAACTGGACACCGTGATTTTAGGCCTGGTGGCGCTGTATGTGGCGGCCGTGCTGACCTTATGGTCGATGATTATCTACCTGCGCGCGGCTTGGCCGATCCTGACGCGGGCATAATTTTCCCGCCAAACCGACCATTCTCAGCTTGACAGGCCAAGGCCGGCCGTTAGAATACGGGGCTCTTCGAAGCGGGAATAGCTCAGTTGGTAGAGCACAACCTTGCCAAGGTTGGGGTCGCGAGTTCGAGTCTCGTTTCCCGCTCCAAATTTTGAGGCTTCGCAAGGAAACCTCGGTCGTGGTCACCGCACCAGCCGAGGTTTTTTTGTCACGGCGTGTGCGAAGCCCTATCGTCTTTGGCTGGGTGGCAGAGTGGTTATGCAGCGGCCTGCAAAGCCGTGTACCTCGGTTCGATTCCGGGCCTAGCCTCCATTTCTTCAGTAAGTCGAAATTTCCCGTTTGTCCCGTTCGCGTCAGCGACTACAATGCCGGCGCAACAACCATTCCATTCCAGGCCCGGGTGGCGAAATTGGTAGACGCAAGGGACTTAAAATCCCTCGGTGGCAACACCGTGCCGGTTCGACCCCGGCCCCGGGCACCATCACTTCTGGCATACGGCTATAAACGGCGTTGTCTCAGGTGAGTGGCGGTTTCGACATTGCCATCGGCGGTTGCTGGACGCACGATGGAAGTCTTAAAATTGCCATGCTCGCACGATTTTGGTACCGAGTGGCGAGCAACGAAAATTCCATTCTTGCGGGACATCCAGGAGAGTTAACGTGAACATGCTGAGACAGGTAGTACTTGCCGCCGCCTGCGCGGCCGTGTTGGCCGGTTGTGCCGCGAGTCAGTCGGGGAGTGCCTATTCGCGGACTCAGACACGCCAAGTGCAGGAAGTGCAAATGGGAACCGTCGAGAGCGTCCGACAGGTTCAGATCGAGGGCACCAAGACACCGATCGGTGCGGTGGCCGGTGCAGCCGTGGGTGGCATTGCCGGTAGCAATATCGGCGGTGGCAAGGGGCAGGCGGTCGGCGCGATTCTTGGCGCGGTCGGCGGTGGTCTGGCCGGTGCGGCGGTCGAAGAGGGCGTGACGCGGAAGCCGGGCCTGGAAATCACCGTGCGACTGGATGCCGGACGCACGATTGCCGTGACCCAAGAGGCCGACGAGGCCTTCGCGGTGGGTGAACGCGTCCGTATTCTGACCGGCGATGACGGGGTGACACGCGTTTCGCACTGACCTGCCGAGAAGCGTTTGCCGATAACTCAGGCCCGGGTGCGAACCCGGGTCTTTTTTATGCAATGCGTTAGCCGTTTCCGAAAAGCCGGTCTCTATCCAAGCAGCCCTTGGGATAATTTGACGAAAGTCAGTCTATAAACCGATTTCCCCTCATTTCCGAAGCGGCACATTGCCGGGTCCGGAACTCCCTCCGACAATGCATCAGCCTGCGGCACCCGATTCCGAGTGTGCCGTCGACGCAGGCCATGCATGGGGTGAACGAGAATGCAGTCGGACAATCAAGGTGTGCACGATCTTATGGGGGCGAATGAGGCCAGACTGTTGAAAGTCGGTTTGGCCGAGATGCTCAAAGGTGGGGTGATTATGGATGTCACCACGGCCGAACAGGCGCAGATGGCCGAACGCGCGGGCGCGGCGGCGGTGATGGCACTGGAACGGATTCCCGCGGATATCCGCGCCGAGGGCGGTGTCGCGCGCATGTCCAATCCTTCTCTCATTCAGGCCATCCAGACAGCCGTCAGCATCCCGGTGATGGCGAAGTCCAGTCTGGGCGAGGCGTTGCGCCGCATCGGCGAGGGCGCGGCCATGATTCGTACCAAGGGCGAGGCCGGGAGTGGCAATGTCGTCGAGGCGGTGCGCCATCTACGCCTGCTAAAACGGGAGATCGCCCGGGTTTACCAAGCGGATCGTTCGGAATGGATGGCCATCGCCCGCGAATTGGGCGCGCCGTATGAATTGATTCGTATCGTCGCGGAGCAGGGGCGACTCCCCGTGCCTATGTTCTGTGCCGGCGGCATTTCCACGCCGGCGGATGCCGCCCTGGTCCGACAGCTGGGCGCCGAAGCCGTCTTTGTCGGGTCTGGGATATTCAAATCCGAGGATCCCGAAATGCGCGCTGCCGCGATTGTCGCGGCGACGACGTATTTCGACGATCCCGAGGTGCTCTTACAGGTCAGCAGTGGCTTGCTGTCGGCCATGCGTGGCATCGATGTAAGCAGCCTGGAGCCGGAACGGCGTCTGGCGGGCCGGGGTTGGTGATGGGACCGGTCGGTATCCTGGCCCTGCAAGGCGCTTATCAGCAGCATGCCGACTTGCTCGATCGGCTCGGTGTGGAATGGTGCTGGGTGCGCAGTGCGCAGGAATTGGCGGTGTGCGTGGCGCTCATCCTGCCCGGCGGCGAATCGACCGCGATGACTCACTTGCTGCACACGCGTGGCTTGTTCGAACCGCTACGGTCTTTCGCGCAGACGCACCCGATCATGGGCAGCTGCGCAGGGCTGATCCTGATGGGGCACACCGACGATGCACGCGTGCATTCGCTCGACGTGTTGGATATACAGGTCGCCCGCAACGGGTACGGGCGGCAGCTGCAGAGTTTTCAGAGCGGCATCGATGTGGAATTGGGGCAGGGCATGGAACGTTTCCCGGCGGTATTTATTCGTGCGCCCAGGATTATCCGGGTCGGTGCGGCCGCGACGGTGCTGGCCCGCCACAACGACCATCCCGTTCTGGTCGCGCAAGGTCGGCATCTCGGCATGAGTTTCCATCCGGAATTGACCGACGATACGCGTATTCATCGCTGTTGGTTGGAAGGTGTTTCGGCTGGGGCGATGCACACGCTCAGTCGCGAGGCATGCGCATGACGGCGCGGCCGCAAGACTGGCGCAAGCGATGGGTGCAGGGACTCCCAGGGTACATGCTACGGCCGCTGGGACTGCTTCCGGGTCCGCTGACCCGGCAGGGTTTCGTGACCTGTTGCAATCAGCTGTTTGCCGAGGCCCTGGCCGCCGGTGAACTGGCCTTTCTCGAACAGCGTGTCTTGTGTATCGCGGTTGAGGATGCGGGTATCGAGCTGGCGCTGAGTCTCAAGGGCGTGCAGTTGCAGGGGGTTCCCGCAGGACAGCCGGTGGATGTGACTATCCGCGGTACGACCTACGATCTGTTATTACTGATGAGTCGCCGGGAAGATGCCGACACGTTATTTTTCCAACGGCGCCTGCGCCTGGAAGGCGAGACCGAACTGGGTCTGCACTTGAAGAATTTTCTGGATGCCTGGGAGCCGCCGGCCAGCGTGCGGCTCATTCAGCAGATGGCCGCGACGGGTTTGTCCTGGGCGGAGCGTTTCACGGGTGACAAACCGTTGCCGTCGCCAACCCGGGGCGATCCGACCAATAGCCATCGCAAGGCCCCGTTGGCATAAACGCCTGCAACTGCGTGTTGCCCGTCGCCAGTGACAGCGTGCCCTGACGGCACTGTTGAAACACATCGATGATCTCCAGCGTGTGCTGCGACTGTGGACTGATGCGCAGGACATCGACGCCAATATCAGCGAGCTGTGACAGATGCGGAAGTAGATTGTAGCTTTGCGCGGATTGCGTCTGGATGCCGTTCAGGCAGAGAAACTCTTGATCTTCACGCGTTGCGAGCAGCATCCCGTCGGGGTGATCCAGACAGACAAACTGACAATCATCCTTTGCGCGGTTGTAGGCGCGTGCCGTGAAACAGCGCGCGGAATAGGCCAACGGTAGGCGTCCATAGGCGAACACTTCCGTCTGTAATCCGGGCGGTCGCGATTGTTGCAACTCGGCCAGCGTCGCGCCTGATAACTCGACGGGCAATACCCAACGTTGCATGCCGAGCGCGTGTAAGCGTCGCAGGCTGTGCTGATTGTAAAGATTGAGCGATGCTCCGCCAACGAATGGCCGGCCGACACGCGCCTGAACCGCGGCCATGTCGTTGGCTTCGACCAGAAAATCGTCCTGCGCGCAGAGGCGTTCCAGGTATTGCAGTTCCGAATCCGCTTCGATCAGATTCAGTGTAGAGAACACCACTTCTTTTCCTGCGTCGCGCAGCGTATTCGCCAGCGTAAGCCAGTCCTGTTCCCGCAGTTGCCGCCGTTTGGAACAGACGGTCTCGCCCAGATAGACGATGTCGATCGGACTGGCGGCAACGGCGGCATAGAAGTCGAGCACCTGGGCGGCCGGCCAGAAGTATGGAATGGGTCCCAGGGCGAGTTGCAGAGACAGGGGCTTTTGCGTGTTGGGTGTCATTGCCATGGACGGTGCAGGGCTCCCAGCGTGGTTTGCGTGCCTTCGGACACTTTGCTCAATGCGGCCAACCATTCCGCGCGCGCTGCGTAGCCTGCGGGATTACGCTGGCAGGTATCGATGGCGGCGCGCCAGACTTGGGTGACTTGGCTGACATAGGCCGGGCTGCGTTGTCGGCCTTCGATCTTAATGGCGGCGACACCGGCCGCGAACAACTGCGGCAGGAGTTCCAGGGTGTTGAGGCTGGTGGGTTCCTCGATGGCGTAATAGGTTTGGCCGGCGACTTTAAAACGGCCTTTGCACAAGGTGGGATAGCCGGCGTGTTCCTCGGGCGTGAAGCGATCGATGAGTACACCTTCCAGACGCGTTTCCAGACCGCTATCCGTTCCCCGCCAGGCCACGCTCCTGCCCGCCGAACACCCGCCGC
>JACRMO010000244.1 GCA_016214925.1 Gammaproteobacteria bacterium | reverse complement strand
GTGGTCGACGAGATCCTGCCGAGCCTGGATTTCTCCGAGACGCGCTTCATCGCCAACGTCTCCGGTTCGACTGTCGAGGAGTACTACAACGTCACCCGGCGCTTCGACGATTCAGCGATCGACGCCATCGAGATCAACATCTCCTGCCCGAACGTGAAAGAGGGCGGGGTGGCCTTCGGCAACGACCCGGACATGTCGGCGCGGGTGGTCGAGGCCTGCCGCAAAGCAACCAAGAAGCCGCTGATCACCAAGCTCTCACCCAACCAGACCGATATCGCGCTGAACGCGCGGCGCTGCATCGAGGCCGGCACCGACGGCTTCGCGGTCATCAATACGCTCATGGGCATGGCCATCGATATCGAGACGCGCCGCCCGGTGATCGGCAACAACCAGGGCGGGCTGTCCGGCCCCGCCATCAAACCGATTGCGCTGCTCAAGGTCCAGCAGGTCGCCCAGGTGTGCCGCGCGCACAAGATCCCGATCATCGGCCAGGGCGGCGTGACCACCGCGAGCGATGCCATCGAGTTCCTCATCGCCGGCGCCACCGCAGTCGGCGTGGGCACGGCGTTGTTCTACGACCCGCTGGTCTGCCCGAAGCTCAATGCCGGGATCGTCGATTATCTGAAGCGGCATAATCTCAGCCATGTCAGTCAATTGACGGACACCCTTCAATTACATGGCCAAGCCAGCGCCTGCGCCCCGGCAGGCGCCACGGGAACCTAGTGGGGCGCCTAGCCGGCCTTCCAGCTCCAAAAATCAAGCCTCTGTTTTCTATCG
The DNA here is from genome assembly GCA_016214925.1 of Gammaproteobacteria bacterium. GTDB lineage: Bacteria > Pseudomonadota > Gammaproteobacteria > Thiohalobacterales > Thiohalobacteraceae > JAHJQQ01. Next base: position 2,597 of record JACRMO010000244.1, on the reverse strand, counting down.
GATAGTCCCGCTCTAACAGCAACCCCCACCGCCCTGGTCCAAACATTGCTTTGCCCAACTCACACCCCCTGAGCTGGAAGCATTGGCTATGTACGGAAAGCACTTCGGGCTGGCGTCCGCGCCGTTCCGCATCACCCCCGACACACGCCGGTTCTATCCGGGCGCGCAGCGCGGGGCCGTGCTCGATGCACTCGCCTATGCCGTCGAGCGTGGCGAAGGCATCGTCAAACTCTGCGGCGAGGTCGGCAGCGGCAAGACCATGCTGTGCCGCATGCTCGCCGACCGCTTGGCCAGCGCTGTCGACGTGGTCTATCTCGCCAATCCCAGCCTGAAACGCGAGGATGTGCTGCACGCCATCGCCCTAGAGCTGAAATTGCCGCTGAAACTACCCACCGCCGGCGGGCGTCTGGAAGGCGTGCAGGCCCTGCAAATATATCTACTGCAACGTCACGCCGAAGGCCGCCGGGTTACGGTGTTCGTCGAAGAGGCACAGGGCATGGATCTGGACGCCCTGGAGGAAATCCGTTTCCTGTCCAATCTGGAAACCCGCGAAGACAAACTGTTGCAGATCGTGCTGTTCGGCCAGCCGGAGCTCGATGAACACCTGGCAGTCCATGAAGTGCGCCAACTGCGCGACCGCATCACCCACAGCTTCACGCTGCCGCCGCTGAATCTGACGGATATCCGCGACTACATTCCCTTTCGACTGCGCGCAGCCGGTTATCAGGGCGGCGATCCGTTCACGCCGTTCGCTTATCGACTGCTGGCGCGCGCCTCCCAGGGACTCATCCGACGCATCCATATACTCGCCGACAAGGCACTGCTGGCGGCTTATGCCGACGGCGCCCGCCAAGTGAATCTGCGGCATATGCGCCGCGCGCTGGCGGACAGTGAATTCGCACCGCGCTGGTTTACGCTGCCACGTCTGGCCTTCGCCGCCACGGCGGGCATCGTGCTGGCCACGGCCGGCGCCTTGGTGGGATCTCTGTTGTCGCAGGGACATGCCACAACGCTCCCCAGCGTAGCCGAATTGATCAAGATCCAACCCGCGGCCGGCACACCCACGCCCGACCGCGCGAACACTGAGACTTCCGATGCATCAGCGTTCGAACCGGACGCGGCCAGCGCGACACCCGCCGCAGCCGCTTCGCAGTTTGTCCAGCGAGTGGCCGCGGCGCGCGACTGGTTGAACGCGGATTCCGGCGCGCGCTTCACCATCCAGATCATGACCAGCGATGACGCCCGCCGCGCGCCGCTGGACCGCTTTCTGCTCGACCCGACGCTGCAGGCACATCTCGACCAGGTGTATATCGCACCGGCGCAGATCGACGGCGCGCAGCGTTGGTCGGTGCTCTACGGCAGCTATGCCAGCTATGCCGAGGCCCAGCAGGCATTGAATGATATTCCCGTCGCGCTGAAGGCCCGTGGCCCGTATCTGCGTTCCCTAACGGCTGTGAAAAAGGAGGCGACCGGCCAATGGCTGCTCGCGCAACAGGACCCATGAGACATACCCGCCACCCGTTCTGGAGAATCGCCCTGCTCGCGGGGCTGATCGCATTGTCTGGCTGCGCATCCGCACCGCAGCAACCGGATGAAGGCCACATCCATACCCCTGCCGCGACCACAGCGGATATTCCAGCGCCGGTGCAGCGCGTGCCGGTGCTCGAGCCGCCGCGCCCGACCGCCGCGCTGGAAACCTACAGTGTGGTGGTCACCGATGTGCCGGTGCGCGACATGCTGTTCGCCCTGGCGCGCGACGCCAAGCTCAACGTCGACGTGCATCCGAGCGTCAGCGCGTGGAACCCGATGCGCCGTGCGTGCGCAACTACAAAATCGACTAGGTGAACATGGCGCGCGACAACACCAGCAGCGTCAGCGTGGCCACTCAGATTGCGACCACCGGTGCGGCGGCCGTCGGTGACAGCGGCGGCGCCAGTGGCACCAACAACTCCACCACCGCCGTCACCAGCACCTCCAATCAACGCTTCTGGGGCACACTGGAGCGCAATGTGCGCGCCATTCTCGGCGACGCCGTCGGCGCCGATGCCACCACAGGTTCGGCCGCGGTGATCGTCAATGCCGAATCCGGCATCCTCAGCGTGCGCGCCACCACGCGGGAGCATGAGCAGATCCAGGCGTTCCTCGACCAGGTGCAAGTGAACGCGCAACGACAGGTGTTGATCGAGGCCACAGTGGTCGAGGTCAAGCTCAACGACGATTATCAATTGGGCGTGGACTGGAGTCTGATCGCCAGCGGCGCGGGCTGGAGCGTCAGTCAGTCGCTGCTCGGGACCAATTTCAGCCAAGAGCCTTTCTCGCTGCTGACCTACGCCGACCCGGACACCTCGCTCGGCGATACCAGCACCACCGTCGGCATGCTGCGCCGCTTCGGTGATATAAAGGTGTTGTCCAGCCCCAAGATCATGGCCATCAACAACCAGACCGCACTGCTCAAGGTGGTCGACAATCTGGTGTATTTCACCATCGAAGCGGAAACCACCACCTCCGCCACCGGCCCCGCCACCACCACCTACACCAGCGTCGTACACACTGTGCCGGCCGGATTCGTCATGAGCGTGACACCGCAGATCAACGAC
>JACRMO010000243.1 GCA_016214925.1 Gammaproteobacteria bacterium | reverse complement strand
TGCCGAGCACCATGGCGTCCTTGGCTTGATGGCGTTCGTGGAACAGCACCAGATCGGGGATTTCTTCCAGACAGGGCGGACACCAGGTCGCCCAGAAATTCACCACCACCCATTGGCCGCGGAACTCGGACAGATTCCGCTGTTTGCCCTGTACATCGGGCAGCGAAAAATCCACCGGTTCGGCCTGCACCCCGGCATTCAGCACCAGCCCCAACACCATCCCGACCCACGCCTTCACCACACTGCTCTCCTCGCCGTCATCACGACCGTTGTTACCCTGCCATTCACCCGGCCGGCACGCAAGCGTGGTATAGGTTCCACTTGGCCGGCACAGACCGCTACAATGACACAAGACGCGCCAGCCCGCGAAAAGGTTCCATCCCCAATCGGACATTGTGCATGACCCGCATTCGGCAGGACGATTTCATCACCAGCATCGCCGACGCGCTGCAATATATATCCATCTATCACCCGTTGGATTTCATTCAGGCGATGCACCAAGCCTACCTGCGCGAGGAATCTCCGGCCGCGCGCGACGCCATCGCCCAGATCCTGGTGAATTCGCGCATGTGCGCCGAAGGCAAACGCCCGGTCTGTCAGGACACCGGCATTGTGGTGGTGTTCCTCAAGATCGGCATGGATGTCCAGTGGGACGCCACGCTGAGCCTGGAAGAGATGGTCAATGCCGGCGTGCACCGCGCCTACTCCGATGCCGACAATCCGCTGCGCGCCTCCATCGTCAGCGATCCCGACGGCGCACGCCGCAACACCGGCGACAACACGCCCGCGGTCATCCACACCGAACTGGTGCCCGGCGACCGCGTCGAGGTCACCGTCGCGGCCAAGGGCGGTGGCTCGGAGAACAAGGCCCGCTTCGCCATCCTCAATCCCAGCGAAGACCTCGTCGAGTGGGTGCTCCAGCAAGTACCGACCATGGGCGCGGGCTGGTGTCCGCCGGGTATCCTCGGCATCGGCATCGGCGGCACGGCGGAGAAGGCCATGCTGCTGGCCAAGGAAGCGCTGATGGAGCCCATCGACATTCAGGCGCTGCGCGCGCGCGGCCCGGCCAACCGCGCCGAGACACTCCGCCTGGAACTCTACGACAAGGTCAACGCACTGGGCATCGGCGCCCAGGGCCTAGGTGGTCTGACCACGGTGCTGGATGTGAAGGTGAAGGATTATCCGACCCATGCCGCATCCAAGCCGGTCGCGATCATCCCCAACTGCGCGGCCACCCGGCATGTGCACTTTACCCTCGACGGTTCCGGCCCGGTGCGGCTCGATCCGCCTGCGCTGGAGAACTGGCCACAGATCGCCTGGGAAGCCGGCGCGAACTCGCGGCGCGTGCAACTCGATACTCTGACCAAGGCGGACATCGCCACGTGGCAACCCGGCGAGACGCTATTGCTGAACGGCCGGATACTGACCGGTCGCGACGCCGCCCACAAACGCATCGCCGACCTGCTGGGGCGTGGCGAACCACTGCCGGCAGGCCTGGATTTCCACGGCCGCTTTATTTATTACGTCGGTCCGGTCGACCCGGTGCACGGCGAGGTGGTCGGCCCGGCCGGCCCGACCACCGCCACGCGCATGGACAAGTTCACCGACATGATGCTGGAGCGGACCGGCCTGTTCGGTATGATCGGCAAGGCCGAGCGTGGCCCGGCCACCATCGAATCCATCCGTAAGCATGGCGCGGCCTACCTGATCGCCACCGGCGGCGCGGCCTATCTGGTGTCCAAGGCCATCCGCGCCGCGCGCGTGGTCGCCTTTCCGGAGCTGGGCATGGAGGCGGTCTACGAATTCGAGGTCGTCGATATGCCGGTGACGGTGGCGGTGGATGCGCGTGGTCAATCCGTACACCAGACCGGCCCGGCCGCGTGGCGTGCGCGCATCGCCGGTATTCCCGTCGTGTCCGCTTAACCCCACCGCGTTCATCCGTGCCGCATGCCGTTGTCGGCAATGCGGACGTTGATACACCCACATCAGCAACGCCATCGAACCCGAATAACGGGCAGGCGATAGCGCGCGGCACCCGCTAACAGCGCTCTACTCGGAACGAGCGGCGACGCGGCAGCTTGCAAGCCCTACCGTATCAGCTATGTTCATAAGCAATGTTCAAGGAAGTTACGTTAAACGATCACAGGAGGATCGGAATGAAAAGAACTGTCGGCCGTTGCAGTCTCGTTCTCGTTGCGGCGTTGGCGGGATGGGGCCTGTACTCCAACCACGCGACCGCCACCCTTCCCGATGCCACCCCCGTCACCCGGACAGTCACCCAGACAGCCGCCACACCCCTGCCCGATGCGGCGGCGACATATACAGATGCCGATTTCCATGCGGCTGAAGCCGGGCTTTCGCCTTCCGCGCGTGCCGGACGCGAAATCTGGTTCAAGGCCACCGCCGGCAACGCGCGCTTTCACACCTACACCTTTCAGCAACGCATCACCGCATTGATCGACTGGTACGCTGTGTTGCGCGGCGACGCGCGCGATGCCCGTTTCAAGACCTGGGGGCTGATCAACGATCCGGGTTGCTGCACGCCGGGTTCCGCGGACTGTCCGGCCAAAAGTTACGAGGAAACCTACGGCTTCGACTGGTGCCCGGGCGACGAGACCCTGTTGAAGTTCGTCGGCAAGCCGGACTACCGCGACCCGGCCTGCGACTTCAAGGACGCCAGCGTCGCATCGACGGATCCCGAGGGCCATCAAAAAGGCCGCGAGGACAGTTGTAACCTCGCCTTCGGCACCTCCACCGGCGCGCTCGGCTTCCGCAAGTTTCCCAATCCGCGCTTCGACGCAGCGGCGTGGAAACAACTCAACGGCCGCCTCGGCACCTGGGAAGGCTACGACCGCAAACTGTCGAATGACCCCAACCGCGCCGATTTCAAGATACGCAAACTCGCCGACGCCTCGATCGAACCGCCGTTCCTGATCGGCACCGCGTGCGCCTCCTGCCACGTCGCCTTCGACCCGGCCAAACCGCCGCTCGATCCCGAACATCCCAAATGGGAAAACCTCTCCGGCCTGGTCGGCAACCAGTACATCCGCGTTTCCGAAATCCTCATTTCCGGCATGCCGCACGACGATCTGCTCTGGCAGATTTTCGCCCACGCGCGTCCCGGCACCTCCGACACCTCAGCGATTCCCAACGACCAAGTGAACAACGCCGGCACCATCAACGCGCTCATCAACATCGCAGAGCGCCCCACCTTTGCGGGCGAAAAGGTCAATCGCTGGCGCAAGGCCGCCGCCTGCCCGGCGGGTGCCGCGGAATCCTCCTGCTGGTGTGAACCTGGCAAACCCGGCAAGTGTTGGGAAAAGAGCCTGCAGAGCGAAACCGTGCACCACATTCTCAAGGGTGGCGAAGATTCGATCGGCGCGATCGGCGCGATCCAGCGCGTGTACTTCAACATCGGCTCATGCGCCGAGCAGTGCTGGACGAACCATCTCACCGACCTGCGCCAGCTTGACCCGCAGGCGCGCAACTTCGGCCAGACGCCGTTCGACATCGGCCAATGCCGGCGCGACTGCCCCAACTTCCGCGCGGTGGAAGACCGGCTGCAGAACATCCTCGATTTTTTCCTGACCGCGCCTGAAGGCCATGCCAAGGACTTGCGCGAAGCGCGCGCCAACCAGCACCCGACTCCGTACAGCGAAGCCGATCTGATGCGGGACCTCGAAAGCAATTTCGGCAAGGATGCGGTCGCGCGCGGCCAACAGGTGTTCGTCGACAACTGCGCGCGCTGCCATTCCAGCAACAAGCCGCCGTTCGAGGCGGTCGATTTCCGCGCCCTCGACAGCAACACCGGTCTGCGCGCCGACTGGCTGGGCAACGACGTGCCGACCCCGGTCACCGAAATCGGCACCGACCGCTGCCGTTCGCTGCATTCCAACCATCTGCGCGGCCACGTCTGGGAGCAGTTTGCCGACGAGAATTACTTCGCCCGCAAAACTGTCTCGGGCATCCTTGAACCGCATGACGGTGGTCGTGGTTACTACCGCAATGTGTCGCTGGTGAACCTGTGGGCACACGCGCCGTTCCTGCACAACAACTCGGTCGGACCCGAGCTGTGCGGCTGGGGCGGCGACAAATCGAATCCCTACGAACAGTATCGCTCCAGTTACGTCGACACGACCAAGCCCGGCAACCCACCGCTGGCAAAGGACCAACAACCGGCGTGTTGGGAATACGATCCCTCGGTCGAGGGCCGGTTTAATTTGTACGTCGCATCGATGCAGGATTTGCTGAATCCAGCCAAGCGCATCCCCAAGGCGATCAAGCTCGATGAAGACATCGTGCTCGACATCGGCCCGCGCATCTTCGACGGCAAAGAGGAAAAACGTCTGGTCGGCTTCACCGTGCGGGTACCGGCGGGCGCCACCGCAGGCAACGTCGGCAACTTCCGCCACAAGGAGTTCATCGTCGATCTGGTGCAAGCCAAATTGCATCCCGCCGAACTCGAGGCGCGGCTGGCCAAGCTGTTGCCCGCCGCCGAGGCGAAACAACTTGCGGCCGAAATGCATGGCATCGGCCGCGCCATCGTGTCCGACCCGAGCCGGCTGGTCGAAGTGGTGAAGGAGGCCCGCGCACGCACACCCGCGCTGTGGCAGGTCTATTCCTCCTGCGGCACGGAAATCGAAAACGACGGTCATCGCTTCGGCGAAGATCTGTCGGACGCCGACAAGAACGCG
>JACRMO010000042.1 GCA_016214925.1 Gammaproteobacteria bacterium | reverse complement strand
GTGTTGGTCGACAGCGCGACGAAATGTTTCGCGACCGCGGCTGCATCACCCGCGTCGGCCAACAGCCAGGCCCGCGCGGTCCGAGCATTGGTCAGGGTTTCCTGCGTCGTGAACGTCTTCGACGCGACAATGAACAGAGTAGTGGCCGGGTCCAGTTGCTTGAGTGTTTCGGCGATGTGGCTACCGTCGATGTTGGACACGAAATGCACGCGCAGTGCGTCTGATCCCGAAGGCCCATAGAACTTGAGTGCCTCAGTGACCATCAGCGGTCCGAGATCGGAGCCGCCAATGCCGATGTTCACCACATCACGGATCGGCTGACCGCTAAAACCTTTCCAGGCGCCATTGCGCACCAGTTCGCTGAATGCGCGCATCTTGGCCAGCACGGCGTTGACCGCCGGCATGACATCCTCGCCATCGACGTGGATGGGACAGTTGGAACGGTTGCGCAAGGCGATATGCAGCACGGCGCGATCTTCAGTGACGTTGATCTTGGCGCCGGCGAACATGCGTTCGATCCAGGTTGGCACGTCGCGTTCGCGCGCCAGATCCAACAGCAGACCGAGCGTCTCGGGGGTGATGCGGTTCTTGGAATAGTCGAGCAGGATGTCTTCGAAGCGCAGCGAGAAGCGGTCGAAGCGCTGCGGGTCCCGCGCGAACGCGTCGCGCATGTGCTGCTCGCAGATCTCAAAGTAATGATCCGTCAACGCCCGCCAGGCATTGCATTGGGTCAGATCGGACATGCTGCTTCCCTGAAAGAAATCCAGGTCTATTGTAACCACGTAACGGCTATTCGTCTTCCATCGTATTCCGCCAATACTGGTCATCACGATCGAACAGCCGGTTGGCTTCCTGCGGCCCCCAACTGCCGGCGGGATAGGGATGGATGAAATCCCGCTCGGTGGCCCAGACCTTGAGAATTGGATCGACCACCCGCCAGGCCCAGCTGACCTCGTCGAAGCGCAGGAACAGCGAGTGATCGCCGTCGATAACGTCCAACAGTAACGCCTCATAGGCATCGATACCGTATTGCGCGACACCGCAGGTGGCCGCGTCCAGGCGCTGAGTCTCGGCGCGCATTTCCAAACCCGGTTCCTTGACCTGCAATTCCAGGCGCAGACATTCGTTGGGCTGGATGCCCATCAACAGCCAATTGGGTTTGAGCTGGTCGATCTGCGTTTCGCGGAACAGCTGCTGCGGCGGATGCTTGAAGCGGATGCTGATCTGCGAGGTGCTCTGCGCCATACGCTTGCCGGTGCGCAGGTAGAACGGCACATTGCGCCAGCGCCAGTTGTCGATGTACAGCTTGAGCGCCGCGTAGGTTTCGGTGGTACTCTGCGCCGGCACGCCCTTCTCATCGAGATAGCCGCCGACCTTTTCCTTGCCGACCGTGCCGCGGCCGTATTGGGCGCGAAAGGCATGCGCAGGCACTGCACTCTGCGGGATTGAGCGGATCGAGCGCAGCACCTTCACCTTCTCGTCGCGCAGACATTCGGCGTCGAGATTGGCCGGCGGCTCCATCGCCACCAGCGTCAGCATCTGCAACAGATGGCTTTGCACCATGTCCCGTAGCGCACCGGCGCCGTCGTAATAACCGGCGCGCTGTTCTATGCCGGCCGCTTCGGCATGAATGATCTGCACATGATCGATGTAGTTGCGATTCCACAGCGGTTCGAGCATGAGATTGGCGAAGCGGAACACCAGGATGTTCTGGATGGTGCCTTTGCCCAGATAATGATCGATGCGGAAGATCTGATCCTCGCGCCAGTGACGGTGCAGGCGCTTGTTGAGGATTTCGGCGCTGTCCAGGTCGTAGCCGAAGGGCTTTTCCAGCACCATGCGCCGCCAGCCGTCGTCGTCACGATTCAGACCCACGGCCGCCAGGCCGTTGCTGACCACCGCGAATTCCGCCGGCGCCACCGACATATAGAAGGCGATGCTGGAGGGATACTCCGAACCGTTCAGCAGCGTCTGCAAACGCGCGTAGCAGGTCTCGTCGGTGATATCGCCCTGAAAGAAGAACAGGCGCGCGCGGAACCGTGCAAACACCTCGGCATCGAGACCGGAACGCGCGCGTGGACCCAGCCAATCCTCGACGATCGCGCGCCACTTCTCGTCGTCCCAGTCGCGGCGCCCGACGCCCAGCACCCGCATCCCCTCGGGCAGACGCCCGGCCTGTTCCAGATGGTACAGCGCCGGCATGAGTTTCTTCTGCGACAGATTGCCGGTCGCGCCGAAGATGACGAAGGTGCAGGGATCGATCATCAGTTAACGTATCCTTGTTGCAAAGTCTGTAGGTTGGGCTGAGCGTTGTTCGCCGAACCCCAACGGGAATTCCACTGTTGTTGGGGTTCGCTGCGCTTACCCCAACCTACGTTATTATTTCTTCGCCACGGCGTGTCCGCCGAAGGCATTGCGCATCATCGACAACAGGCGATGGGCATAACCGGCCTGATCCTGACTGGCGAAGCGCATCGCCAGCGACATGCTGATGACCGGCAGCGCCTGGCCCTGATCGATGGCCTCGATCGCGGTCCAGCGGCCTTCGCCCGAATCGGGGACGATGGGTTTGATGTTTTCCAGTGTCTGATCGGCCTTGAGCGCATCCGCGGTGAGATCCAGCAACCAGCTGCGCACCACCGAGCCGTGCTGCGGATCCTTCACCAGGTCCTCGGCGGCCAGCAGCTCGTAACCCTCGGAGTAGGCGGTCATCAACGCGTACTCCACACCGTTGTGCACCATCTTGGTGAAATGCCCGGCACCGACCGGGCCGACATGCGCCCAACCGTAATCGTGTCCCGGCGCCAGCACCTTCAGCGCGGGCGACAGCAGTTCGATCGCCGCATCGCTGCCGCCGACCATCAGGCAATAGCCGTTTTCCAGGCCCCACACGCCACCGGAGGTGCCCGCATCGACAAACTCGATGCCGGCTTCGGCCAGCCACGCGCCGCGCCGCTGGCTATCGTGATAATTGGTGTTGCCGCCGTCGATGACCAAGTCGCCCTTGCTCAACAGATTGTGCAATTCAGCCAGGCAGGTTTCGGTGATGTCACCGGCCGGCAGCATCACCCACACCACGCGCGGCGCTGGCAGCTTGGACACCAGATCGGCGAGACCCTCGGCAGCAACCATACCCTCCTCGCGGGCGAGCGCGTCGACGACTTCGCGACTGCGGTCGTAACCGACGATCTCGATGCCGCCGCGTCTCAGCCGGCGCACCATGTTCGCGCCCATCTTGCCCAAGACCACCATTGCCATGCGCATGTCCACTCTCTCCTATTGTCCCTGAAGCAAAATCCGTTGAAGTATAGACGCCGTGAGTGATCGGCGTGACGGCGCCATGACACTGCCGCACCCTAGCCAACCCCGAAACCATCCACAATACGCCCCGAACCTAATCAGGCACGCGCCGCATGAAAATTCTGTTCGCCAGCAGCGAGGCCCACCCGCTCATCAAGACCGGGGGATTGGCCGATGTATCGGGCGCCCTGCCCAAGGCACTGCGCGATCTTAAGCAAGATGTGCGCCTGGTCTTGCCCGCGTACCAGGAATTGCTCGCGCGTGCCGGCCACCTCACCGAGGTCGCCCGGCTCGCCCTCACCGGCAGTGTCGAGCCGGTGCGCGTGCTCGAAGGCGTTTTGCCCGGCAGCGCCGTACCGGTCTATCTGATCGACGCGCCACTGTGCTTCGATCGCCCTGGGAATCCCTACAGTGGCCCGGATGGCAAGGACTGGCCGGACAATGCCCAACGCTTCGCGGTGTTCTGTCGCGCCATCGTTGAACTCGCGCAAGACCGCGTCGGGTTGAACTGGCGTCCGGATCGTGTGCACTGCAACGACTGGCAGACCGGCCTGGTGCCGGCGTTGTTGAGCCTGGAAACACCGCGCCCGGCGACGATCTTCACAGTCCACAATCTCGCGTATCAGGGCCTGTTCGATCAGGCCGGTTTCCTGGCCTTGGATCTGCCATCCACGTGGTGGTCGATGCACGCACTGGAATTTCACGGACACCTGTCGTTCATCAAGGGCGGCCTGGTGTTCGCCGATGCGCTGACCACCGTCAGCCCGACCTATGCCGCGGAAATCCGCACGCCCGAGTTCGGCTGCGGCCTGGACGGTCTGCTCAATCAGCGCGCCGCGCAGCTCACCGGCATTCTCAACGGCGCGGACTATGCGCTGTGGGATCCGGCCAGCGATCCGTTGCTGGACGCGCATTTCAGCCGCCAATCGCTCAAGGGCAAGGACGCCAATAAACAGGCGCTGCAACAGTTTTTCGGTCTGCCGACCGACGCGCGGCTACCGCTGTTCGCACATATCGGCAGGCTGGTGGAACAGAAAGGCATCGACCTGGTGCTCGACATCCTGCCCGAGTTGATGCGACGCCCGCTGCAACTGGCCATGCTCGGCAGCGGCCAGGCCGCGTTCGAAGCCGCATTGCGCGCGGCCCAGACTGTGTATCCCGAGCGGCTGGGCATTCGCATCGGCTACGACGAAGGACTCGCCCACCGCATCGAGGCCGGCGCCGATCTGTTCCTGATGCCGTCGCGCTTCGAGCCCTGCGGCTTGAACCAGATCTACAGCCTGCGTTACGGCACCCTGCCCATCGTGCGCCGCACCGGCGGTCTGGCCGACACCGTGGTCGACGCCACCCCCGCGAGCCTCGACGCCGGCACCGCCACCGGCTTCGTGTTCGACGCCGCCACCCCCGAGGCTCTGCTGGCCTGCATCGACCGCGCCTTGCGCCTCTATACCCAGCGCACCGCCTGGACCCGGGCGATCAAGAACGCCATGGCCCAGGATTTCAGTTGGGCTCGCAGCGCCCAACTGTATCTCAAGCTGTATCTCGACCTATACCGCGCCACCTAAAAGATGCGAACGCGGCGAACGGGAAAACCGGGGTCAGAGACGAATTAAGTACCGTCTGCGGTAACGGCCAAGTCCTGGCGGTGGAATTCGTCTCTGACCCCATTTCTCCGAACGGCTGCCAGCCCCGAGTCCCTGGGCTATAATCTCCCGCCTTTGCGCCCGCCGGGCGCGACCGTTGCGATGTAGTGAGCCCATGAGCCCCGGAACAGACCACTCGAATCCGATTGCCCAGCCCCGTGACAACGAACTGCGCGCCCGTGTGCGGCTGTTTGGCGACCTGCTCGGCAATGTGCTGAGCGCCCAGGAGGGCGGCCAGGTCCTGGAGGCGGTCGAGAGCCTGCGCAAGGGCTTCATCCGCCTGCGCGAGGAAGACGATCCGCGGCTGCGCGCGCGACTGATGAAGACCATCGACGACCTGGACCCGCAGTTTCTCACCCATGTGGTGCGCGCCTTCAACGTCTATTTCAGTCTGGTCAACATCGCCGAACAGACCTTCCAGTATCGGGAGCGTCAGCGCGAACTCTCCAGCGGCGGACCGCTGTGGCTGGGTTCCTTCGACCACACCCTGCGCCAGTTCCACGCCCAGGACATCACGCCCGCGCAATTGCAGACGCTGCTCGACCAGACCCGCTACATCCCGGTGTTCACCGCGCATCCCACCGAATCGCGGCGACGCACCATCATGGAGGCGTTGCGGCGCATCTTCGTCACCAGCGAACAACTGGACGCCGGCCCGCTGAGCAAGGAACAGCGCGGCGAAATCGCTCTGCAAATACAGAATGAAATCCAGATTCTGTGGAAGACCGACGAGGTGCGCGTGAACAAGCCGCGCGTGCAGGACGAAATCCGCAACGGCCTCTATTATTTCCGCGACAGCCTCTTCGATGCCGTGCCCGAGGTCTACCGCAACCTGGAAAAGGCCGTGCGCCGCATCTACACCGACGGCGACCCGCAGGCCGAACTGCCGGTCAAGGTGCCCAGCGTGCTGCGCTTCGGCTCCTGGATCGGCGGCGACCGCGACGGCAATCCCTTCGTGCGCCCGGAAATCACCGAACTCGCGCTGCGCCTGCACATGCGCGAGGCCGTCGCCACCTATCTGCGCCGTATCGATGAGCTGCGCCATGTGCTCACCTTCTCCGATCAGTTGTGCAAACTCGCAGCAGACTTCAGCGCCAGCCTGCAGGCCGACGAGGAACGCTTCGGCATCGCCTTCGGCGATCATCTCAACCGCTATATGCACGAACCCTACCGGCGCAAGCTCTACATCATCCGCTATCGCCTACGCCAGAATCTCAATGCCGTCACGGCGCAGATCGAGAGCGAAGGCCGCAGCGATCTCGAACAGTATCCGCACCGTTACCGCAACGAACAGGAATTGCTGCAGGATCTGTATCTAATCCGCGACTCGCTGATCAGTCACGGCGACGCGCACATCGCCGATGCCAACCTGACCGATCTGATCCGGCTCATCGAGACCTTCGGCTTCTTCCTGATGCAGCTCGACATCCGCCAGGAATCGACGCGCCACAGCGATGCCGTTGCGGAAATTCTTCGGCAGTTCCCCGGCGCGCCCGATTACGCCACGCTCAATGAGGCCGACCGCATCCGCGTGCTCGCCGAAACCATCGCCGCGGGCACAGCACCGACGCTGGATCGCGCGCAACTGAACGAACTCACCCGCGAGACCCTGGACGTGTTCGAAGTGGTGCGGCGCATGCGCAGCGAAGTCAGCGCCGAGGCCTTCGGCAATTACGTCATCTCCATGACCCACACCGCCAGCCATGTGCTGGAGGTGATGTTCCTGGCCTGGCTGTCGGGCCTGGCGGGGCGCAGCGGCGGTGAGTGGTTCTGCCATGTGCGCATCAGTCCGCTGTTCGAGACCATCGAAGATCTATCGCATGTCGAAGAGGTGCTCACCGATCTGCTCGGCGAACCGATCTACCGCGCGCTGCTCGCGGCCTCGGGCAATCAGCAGGAAGTGATGCTCGGTTATTCGGATTCCTGCAAGGACGGCGGCATCCTCGCCTCCGGCTGGAATCTCTACGAGGCGCAGAAAAAGATCCTGCGCATCACCGGCGAGAAGGGCGTGCGTTGCCGCTTGTTCCACGGCCGCGGCGGCACCGTCGGTCGCGGCGGCGGTCCCACCCACGAGGCGATCCTGGCGCAACCGCCGGGCACCGTGCACGGCGAGATCAAATTCACCGAACAGGGTGAAGTGCTGTCGTACAAATACGGCAACCTGGAAACGGCGATCTACGAACTGACCATGGGCGTGACCGGCCTGTTGAAGGCCAGCCGCTCGCTGGTGCAACCGGTCGAACCGGATCGCAACGATTATCTCGGCATCATGGACGAGATCGCCCGCATCGGCGAAAAGGCCTACCGCGAGCTCACCGACCGTACCGACGGCTTCCTCGATTATTTCTACGAGGTCTGTCCGGTCAGCGAGATCGGTCTGTTGAACATCGGCTCGCGCCCGAGCCACCGCAAACAGGGCAACCGCGCCAAGACCTCCATCCGCGCCATCCCCTGGGTGTTCGGCTGGGCGCAGTCGCGCCATACGCTACCGGCCTGGTACGGCATCGGTCTGGCCCTGGAGACTTGGCGCCAACGCGATCCAGCGCGCTTGGCCAAGCTCCAGACCATGTACAAGGAATGGCCGTTCTTCCGCGCCCTGCTCTCCAACACGCAGATGTCGCTGTTCAAGGCGCAGATGGATATCGCCCGCGAATACACCGCGCTGGCCGTCGATCAGGATCGCGCCGCCAACATCTACGAAAACATCCGTGGCGAATTCCAGCGCACGCTGACCAATGTGCTGCACGTCGCCAACCAGAAGGTGCTGATCGAAGAGAATCCGCCCTTGTATCTCTCGCTGACGCGCCGCGATCCCTATCTGGACCCGCTCAACCACATCCAGCTCACGCTGCTCAAACGCTATCGCAACGAACAGCTGCCGGATGCGGAACGCGACATCTGGCTGGACCCGCTGCTGCGCTCGATCAACGCCATCGCCGGCGGCATGCGCAATACGGGTTGAGCGCGGCACAGAAAACCGCCGCGATCCAGCGCGGCTGATACGTGCAATCAAGGAATTCCGTCATGCTGGATCATCTCTTCCAGAACAACATCCACTGGTCCGAACGCATGACGGATCAGGACCCGGCGTTTTTCCAGAAGCTGCTCAATCAGCAGACGCCCGAATATCTGTGGATCGGCTGCGCCGACAGCCGCGTGCCCGCCAACGAGATCGTCGATCTCATGCCGGGCGAACTGTTCGTGCACCGCAATGTCGCCAATGTGGTCGTGCACACCGATCTCAATTGTCTGTCGGTGCTGCAATACGCCGTGGACGTGCTCAAGGTGAAACACATCATCGTCTGCGGGCACTACGGCTGCGGCGGCATCCGCGCCGCGCTGAACAACGACCGCCTGGGCCTGATCGACAACTGGCTGCGGCATGTGCAGGACGTGCGTAAAAAGTACGAAGCGCCCTTGCTCGCCATCGCCGACGACACCCACCGCAGCGACAAACTCTGCGAACTCAACGTGGTCGAGCAGGTCGTCAACGTCTGCGAAACAACCATCATCCAGGACGCTTGGGCGCGCGGACAGCAGGTCGCCGTGCACAGTTGGATCTACGGCCTGAACAATGGCCGCGTGCAGGATCTGGGGATGTGCGTCACCGAACGCGATGCACTGCTCGGCGCGTACGACTCGGCCATCCGCAAGCTGGTGCACGACTGAACTCATACCCCGCAGTGACCAGCTTATTTGTCTGTAACTGAGCAGTTTCCCGCACAGCCATTCATGCGCCAGATTGGGGCATGCACATTGCTGCTTGAGTCAGCGGGGAAATACGGGCAGGATGAGGAAAGATCAGATCACGAACGTGACCTCATGACTTACTGCGTAGCCATTAAAACCGACAACGGCCTGGTGTTCGCGTCCGACTCCCTGACCAACGCCGGGATCGATCACGTCAGCACCTATTCCAAGATGCACACGTTCGTGCAACCCGGCGAACGCACGTTCGTGCTGTTGTCGTCGGGCAATCTCGCTACGACCCAGGGCGTGGTCAAACAATTGCGCAACGACTGCAACAACGGCGTCGAGATTTGTCTGTCGACGGTACGCAGCATGGCCGATGCTGTCGACTATGTGGGCACCGTGTCCACGAATATTCAACGCAATCAGACTGCGCGTGATACCTCCAAGACCGATTTCGAAGCCAGCTTCATCTTCGGCGGCCAGATCGCCGGACAGCCGCCGGAGATCTACCTGATCTACCCGCAGGGCAATTACATTCATGAATCCAGCGCTCATCCGTTTCTGCAGATCGGCGAGACCAAATACGGCAAACCCATCCTCGATCGCGTCATCCGCATGGATACGCCACTGGAACAAGCGGCGCGCTGCGCGCTGGTCTCGATCAACTCGACCATCCGCTCCAACCTCACCGTCGGACCGCCGGTGGAACTGCTGATCTACACCAACAATGCCCTGGGTGGCGGTCGTCGTATGTCGCTGGCGGAAGATCATCCCTATTACCGCGCCCTCGGCGAGGCCTGGAACGAAGGCCTGAAGCTGGCACTGAACGGTTTGCCGCCGTTCGAGTGGGAAGAGCAGGCGCAGCCCATACAATTGGTGCAGGCAGACACCACCGGACAGATGCAGG
>JACRMO010000242.1 GCA_016214925.1 Gammaproteobacteria bacterium | reverse complement strand
AAGCCTTCGATGAACACCACCAGTATTTTCTCACCCATCGGGATTTTATTTTCGTGCCATTTGTAGCCGAGGATGGCGCCCAGCGGCACCACGATAAGCAGTGTTTCGAGCAATCCAAAGCGGCTCTGCGACACCCAATGTCCGGCGCCGAACAGCACGCCCAGATAGAACAGCATGCCGGCAAGCCCTTTGCCGTCGAACAGCGCTTCGAGCACATGGCCTTCGACGAGGCGGTTGCGGATGGTGAGCGCGGTGGCGACGAGAATGAAACCGATACCCCAGTACAAGGCCAGCGTGAGCATGCGGTTGGGATCGGACAGCGGCGCCATCCATAGCGGATGCAGCAGTTCTTCGTAGCCGAACACGCTGCCGTAGAGCGCACCGAACAGCATGGAGGACAACCCAATCGCCACCACGAAGACGCTGAAGATCTTGATCTTGCGCTTCAGCAGCAAGCCGCCGATGGCGATCACCGCGCCATGTCCGACGTCGCCGAACATCATGCCGAACATCGCCACAAAGCTCAGCGCGAACAGCACGGTCGGATCGAATTCGCCGTAACGCGGGACGCCGTAGTTGCGCACCAAGGCATTGAAGGAGTCCAGAATGCGCGGATTGCGCAGCGCCGACGGCACCAGGCCGTGCTCCTGCGGCAAGGGATCGCGGGCGTCGAGGACGAAGCGTCGGGGCATGCGCCGTTGCAGACCTTCCTCAAGCCGCGCCATTTCGCGCACAGGCACCCAGCCGCTGATCAGGGTCAGCGCACCGCGCCCACGCAGCGATTCGCCCAGTTCGGCCAACGGTGCAGCGAGACTCAGGGTATGCCCGGCGGCAATCAGACGATCCTTGAATTCCTGACGGGTGGTTTCCAATGTACGGCATTGGGTGGCGTTTTCTTCCACCACCTGTTCGCGGCGGCGCAGCAACTGTTCGCGGACCTTCTCCGGGCGATCCTTGAACTCGGGCGGTATCTCCAGCGTGCGCCAACCGGCAGCCTGTAATACGGCATCGATCTCGCTGGCCTTGCCGGTGTGGCCGGCGGCGATCACCTGCGCCGTATTCCCCAATAGCAGAAACGGTGTGAGCAGGAATCCCGCCAGGCGCAAGGCCTCTTCCAGGCGTTTCAGATTATCCACCGGCACCGTGCCCAGACGCATATCCAAGAATGTCTTGCCGCGTTGCAACAATTCCAGATCGATATCCAGCGCCTGAAATTTTTCCAGTGTGGTAAGCAGCTGATCGATATGCTTCTGCTCTTCCTCGATGCGGCGCATGCCTTCCTGGCATTCGGAACACTTGGCCCACACCTGCTGCAGCCAGTCTTCGGTTTCCGCCAACGCGGATTCCTGCACATGCCGGATCGCCTGCGGCGGCAACGGACTCATCGGCAAACTGCAATGCGCGAGAATTCTGTCCAGATAGGACTGCGCGCTGCGGTACAAGTCGCGGTAGCGTTCGCCGGGAAATTCCGGCAACTCCTCCTGCAGGACACTGGCGCTTTCCGGATTGAAGGCGGCGCATTCGGCAAGCACCAACGCCGCCAGCGGCGCATCTTCGCTCAGCACATGTACCGCGACGCGTTTCATTTTCAGTGGCAGCATCATTGCATCCGCCCCATTCAGCCCAGTGCCGCGCCGGATACTGCACCGGACCCCGCACTCGGTCCGCGCGACTCGGCATCCGTAAGCGCCGTCAGCGGCGGCCACAGCGAAAGCCGGATGGTCTCAGGTTTCATCTGCAGACGCTTGCCTCTGAGCACGGCATGAATCCGCGCCAGATCGAGTTCGCGCAACAGTAGGTAGGCGCAGGCACGCGCCAAGTTGAAGGCGGTGTGGCGTAGGATAGACTCGGCGATGCTGCCGATCTGCAATTCCAACAGGCGGTCCACAGTATTGGTGCAGCTGGCGCGTTCCAGTTCACGCGCCAGTGCGGTGGGCAGATTGCTCATAACATCCTCGAAACTTCCCAATTGCGCCAGCGCCTGCAATTCAGGACCGCGCAGGTGGTAGCCACCGGGAATCAGCAAGTAATAGGTTTCGGCCGGCGTGAGGTTATAGGCGAAGCGGTAACGCAGCAGCCAGACCAGATTGAAGCGATCCAGAATGGCGCCGATCAGCGGGCGCAGGATGCGCCGGTCATCGGCGGCGAGCGCTGTGACGCGCTTGTTGATTCCGGCGAGATAACGCCGGTCCACGGCGGCATCCAACGCGAACTGATCCTGCTGTTCCTCGTAGATGCGTCGTGCCTGGCGCGCGATATCGGCATAGGGCGTCATCTCCAGCATGCGCAGCAATTCGGCGACATCATCCGTGCGCAGCAGGTCATCGACAGGCAGAGTGGCAAAGGCGCCAATGTCGAGCAACTGCTCGCGGATCTTTTCCGCGGGCTGCTCGGAAATCTTGCCCCGGATGATGGCCTTGAGATTGCTGAGTTCGTAGCGCCGCGCCCAGTACACCAGCAGTTCGCGCTGCACGCCGGACAGTGCACGTGCCAGGATTATGAAATCCGCGACAAAGGCATCAGTCAGTTTTTGTTCCAGGGCTGCGGGATCATCCGATCCATGAGCACTGCTCAGCGACAAGCCGGAGCGCTCCAACAAATCTATTTCCTGCTCCGGTGGACAAACGATCAGCCTTTCCAGCACAGCCGTCGGCAACAGCTGTTCGGCCAGAACCGAAACGCGGGCATGCAAGTAAGCGTAGCTGGCAGTTGCGCCAGTCATGGTCATTCCCGGGATGGATCGATGATCAGGTTGACGGCGGCCTCGATCGCCTCGCGCTCGCGACCCTCCGCCACGCTGCGCAACTCATGGCGGCGTTCATCGTAACGGCGCCGCAGTTCGGCGACAGTCTGCGTCGTGCGTTCCTCGATCTTCAGCAGATGTGACTCAAACAAGGCCGGCAGGCGCGAGATGAACTCCTGATCCGCCGCCTGCGCTTCACTACGCGCATCACGGATCAATTGCTCGTAGCGCGCATTCGCCTCTTTGACCAGCGCCTCGGCCTGCAACTCGGTATCGAGCAATTCCTTGAGCACGTCTTCCATTGCACGCCCCTCCGGACGGATGGCCTGTTACAACACGGTGAATTTCTCGGTGGATTCGTTGTAGCGCACCAGTGCATACCAAATCGCCAGGATCACGAAACTGAGCAGATACACCCAACCCCAACCACCGAACATGTCGGGCATATAGGCCTGGTAGCCAACCTTGGTCGTATCGACCATCAGATCGAGATCGGTTTCGCGCACCATCAGCCCGGTCTTCTTGGCGATGGCACTGAAGATCGAGCCGATCCAGGCGAAGAAGAACACCGCCACCCACAATTTCAGATGACCCTCGCCCATGCGCCACATCGATCCGGTCGCACAACCGCCGGCGAACACCATGCCGAAACCGAAGATCATGCCGCCGCCCAACGCGCCGATCCAGAAGGTCGGCGGGATCGCCAGGAACGGATCGACAGTCTTGTGCTGCAGCAACAGCGAGGACACTGGGATGCCGATCGCCAGCGCCAGGATCATGGCCTTGGTCATTTCGCCTTCGGCGGTCATGAATGGTTCACGGAAAGCACGCGCGGTGCAGAAGCGCGAGCGATGCAGAATAAAACCCTGGGCAAAGCCGCTGAGAATCACAATGCCACGCGCCGCGAGTTTGGTGTCTTCCGAACCGTACCAGGACGTCGCCCACCAGACGATACCGGCGAGTACCGCGAAACCCAGCCAGGGCGAGATGCGCTTAAAGCCGTGGTGTTCCTGCAACGGCGGCGCCTGCTTCAAACCGATGAACGCGCCAAGCAGCAAGCCGGCCCACATCGCCCAGCCGGAGGCCGACTGAAACATCAGCGGTGTGAAGAAGCCACCGGTCGTGCAACCACCGGCCAAGGTGGCGCCCACGCCCATCAGGCTGCCGCCGAACGCGGCATTGAGAAATTCCTGCGGCGGTGGGCGACGCACGGCGAATTGCCGCGACATCAAGGCCGCGGAGAAGGCGCCGAGAATCAAGGTTATGTCCATCAGCGAGATGCGCTGCAGCAGCGGATTTTCCAGCTCCTCTTTGATACTCAGGAACGCACCAAGACCGATGAAGTGATTGAACCAATCGCCCCACAGCTTCAGTCCACCAAACACACCCCAGAAAAGTCCGCTGAGCAGCAATACGGAATTCACCACCACCAGCAGGATCGCACCCAGATACGGCGACCATTCACGAACGAGGATAGTGTTGTAATCCTCCTTGAAGCCGCTCACCCAACGCGGGACGCTTAAACTGCTGCCCGCCTCATCGGTCGTTGTCGATTCGTTCATTGCTGGCTCCTCCGACGTTTGCAACTCACGCCTTCAGCACTTCAACCCTTCAGTACTTCGACAAAGGTCTCGTGCATGGCCTGGTTATTACTGATCTCGTCAGCTGCGCTTTCCATCAGCACCTGATCGGGACCGCCGCGACCGGCGAGTGTCGTCTGCCCACCCTTCTCGCCACCGAAGCCATGGCAGATGAACACCGTGTCCTTGCGAATGCGCGGTGTAACCTTCGCCTTGATGCGGATTTCGCCGCGCGAACTTTTCACCTTGACGTATTCGCCATCATTGATGCCCTTCTCCTTGGCGACCGCCGGATTTATCCACACCTCGTTTTCCGGATACAGCGCATTCAGCCACTTGTTGTTCTGGTTGAACGAGTGCGTGAACCAGGCATGCCGACCGGTGATGAGCCGTTGCTTGCCCGGCTCCTCGCGCGGCGACGCATACACCGGCAGGCCGGGATACCCGTTGCGGATGAAACGCTCAGAGACGAATTCCAGCTTGCCCGAGGGTGTCTTGAAGGTCATTTCTCCGCTGCGGAACTGGCCGAACTTGAGGCCGTTGGTCGGCGCGACCCAGATGCCTTCCTTCATCAGACCGGCACGGTCGAGCGCGGTGCCTTTGAGCTGGGCGTCGACATACTCTTCCATGGTGAAATCGAAGGCCTCGGTGATGGGCGTTTCGAATTCATGGCGCTTGTCCAACTCCTTCGCGATGCCCTTGATGATCTCAAGGACCGGTTGCGCTTCACCCTGCGTCGCCACCACCGGCTGGCGTATGGCCATGAACGCCGGCGTGCTCGCCGGTGCCCACACCGGATCGAGCCGTTCCAGATAGGTCGTCTCGGGCAGGATGATGTCGGCCATCCACGCCGTCTGCGACGGTTGGATGTCGATGACGCCGATGAAGTCCATCTGCTTCATCATTTCCAGGGTCTTGTTGGAATCCAGCACGCCAACGAGCGGGTTCTGGTGGTAGATCATCCAGCCCTTCACCGGATTCTTGGCGGTGCCGTTGAGAATGGCGTCGCGCATATGCACATAGCCGCCATCTTCATGGTTCGCGAGCGGGAATTTTTCCACGAAGCCATCGAACTTCGGCGCGAGTTCCACCGGTTCGATCGCCCAACTGTAGCTGCCGAGCTTGGCCTTGTCGCCGCCGAAATACGCCGCACCGGGGGCGTCGACCGCGCCAAGCAATCCGGTGAGCATACCCATCGACTGCCGGAAAATGGTGTCGTTGGTGTACCAGGAGGTACGGCGCCCGGGGAAGATCGCCACCGCCGGGGCCGCCGCGGCCATCTCGCGCGCCATCTGGCGGATCTTGTCGGCCGGGATTTCAGTTTCCTTCTCCGCCCACTCCGGGGTGTTCTGCGCGACATGTGCCTTGAGTGCCTCGAAGCCGACGGTGCGATTCGCGACGAATTCCTTATCGTAGAGTTCCTCGTTGATGAGCACATGCATCAGCGCGAGATTCAAGGCCAAGTCGGTGCGCGGACGAATCGGCAGCCATTCGCCCTTCGCCGCGGTATAGGTCATACGCGGGTCCACCACCACCAGCTTGCCGCCCTTCTGCACCGCATCGACCAAGTCGATGTTATACGGCAGCTCGAAAGACTCCAGGCGATTCGCGCCGTACATCAGAATGTATTTGGAATTGGCGAGATCGATCTCGGGCACACCGCCCATGCTGGCGAAATAACCCACGTTACGCGATGCCAGGCACAAGGTGGCGTGGCGAGCATTGTTCTGCGTGCCGAGGTAGGTGCCGAGCTTGACGAAGAAGGTTTCGGTGAGGTCGGTGGTCGACGACCAGAACAACGACTCCGGTCCGTGTTTCTCGATGATCTTGACCAGATTGTCGGCGACATAGGCATAGGCCTCGTCCCAGGAGGCGCGCCGCCACTTGCCCGCGCCGCGCTCGCCAACGCGGATCATCGGGTAGCGGATGCGATCCGGATCGTAGACCTGCATGATGCCGGCCTGGCCTTTCGCACAGGTTCCGCCGCGCGAGTTCGGATTGCGCGGATCGCCATCGATCTTTTCCAGCACGCCGTCGACTACCCGGGCACGGATACCACAGCGGTTCACGCACATGGCACAGACCGAGCCGAGGGTCTCCACCTTGCGATAAGTAGGCACACGGTGGGGAACCACATCGGCCACGGCATCGAACGCGCGTAGACTCATCGCGGCACCCGCGCCGGCGTTCCCCAACAGACCGAGGAAGCCGCGGCGGCTGAGGCCGTGCGTGGTTTCGTTGTGTGTGGCTCGTTCCTTCATGGCGATGCCCTCGGTAATGTCCGTGTGTCGTTTGATTATTCGCAGGAGGCCGGCGTATCCGAATCCTTGGCGCCGGAAATCGCGAAGGCACGCACATCGGCGAGCATCTGATCGTCCGGCACGTCCAGGAATTTCTTGGCCGCCTTGTTGCTGTCGGCGACGCTCTTGCGGTATTCCTGACTGGTGTAGTACTTGACCGAGGCATTCGACGCACCGGTCTTGTCATGCTTGTCGGCATCCATATAGGCGCCCCACTCGGCCATGGTGGACGAAGACGGCGGGATCGCCTTGCCGGCCTGAGTCATGTGACACACCGTGCAGACCATCTTGAAATACACCCGGCCACGCTTGGGATTCGCGTCTTCGGCCAAGGCATTCACGCTCGCCATGCCCACGCATACCAGCGTCAGTGCCGCCGCCAGTTTCTTCATGCCCACATTCATGTCACGCTCCCATCAGTCAAGTTCTAAGGAAACTCTTATCGATTCATCTGATGTCATCCCGGCGCAGGCCGGGATCCAGTGGCTGCTTGAGAACTGGCAACTGGATTCCGGATCTCCGCTACGCTCCGTCCGGAATGACGGAGTAGAGGTAAATCTGTCACACCCGGCCCTCTTTCTTGAGTTCGTCGTACCACCCCGGGCAGTGCCGTTTCACATAAGCCTCGTCGAGATAACCGTCCGTCATCGAGCGCAGCGACTCCGGTTCTTCGACCACCGCGTAGTAGATATGCGCGACCAGTCCGATGTAGACCAAACCGACGAAGAAGGCATGCGCCACCAGCGACCAACGGAACACGATACCGTCCACGGTTATGGGCGTGAACAGGAACAGCACAAACATCAGCGTGCCGGTCAGTGCGATCAGCATGCTGGAGCCGATGATCATCGTGCCCAACAGACGCTGTGCGCCGTTGTAACGGCCCGGCGGCGGCAATTTAACGGACTTCAGCAGGCCGAACAGATTGGCGACATCCACCGCCATCTGGAACATATCGCGCAGCACCGACATCGGCGTGATCGACACCACCCGCTTCAGGAACGGCCAGACCACACTCTTCCAGTTGAACAACACGAACAGCGCGAACACGCCGGCCCATAACAGGCCCAGCAGCGAATGCCCGACGATCAGATTGAATTGTCCGCCCACATGGTTTTGCACCCATTCCGCATAGCCGACCGGCATAAAGCGCAAACTTCCACGGATGATGCCCAGACCGGACAGCGTCAACACCAGCCAACAGATGGCGTTGAACCAGTGCAGGCGTATGACTTTCTTGGGTCGTGAGTAAATAAGCCCGGGTATGGTCGGTGCGATTTCATTTTTCATGTCTGGCCACCTCATCCTTGCGTTTTACAAGCTTAAGGACACCGGCTGCGCCGAACAGACCGAGCATGCCGCCCAAGCCGATTTTCAAACCGGGATTGACGACGGCCAGCGTCTGCGCCTCGACCGTGGGTTGTTTCACCTTGGGCAGCACGGTTTCGTCGAACACTGTGCCCTTGGAGTAATAGATGTTCGGACCAACATCGACTTCGGTGGTGACCAGTCGCTGCCAAGTACCTTCGGCCAAGCGCCGCGCCACATCTGAAGTTGGATCGTTGGCATCGCCGAACATCAGCGCGCGGGTGAAGCAGACATGCACGCAGGCCGGCTCTTCGCCCACATCGATGCGCGGCTGACAGAATGTGCACTTGGAGATCATGCCGTCGGTCGGGTCGCGGAAGCGCGCGTTGTACGGGCAGGGATCGATACAGAATTCGCAGCCAGTGCAGAGATCGCGGTCAACCAGCACAATGCCGTCGTCGCGCTTGTAGGACGCACCGGTCGGACATGCGGCCACGCAGGGCGGGTTGTCGCAGTG
>JACRMO010000241.1 GCA_016214925.1 Gammaproteobacteria bacterium | reverse complement strand
TCTATAAAATGGACTACGGCCCGATGATCGCCGACCACGTCAAACGCGGCGCGGACATGACCGTCGGCTGCATCGAAGTGCCGTTGGAGCGCGCGAAAGAGTTCGGCGTGATGAGCGTGGATACCGACAACCGGGTTATCGAGTTTCAGGAAAAACCCGCGAGCCCCCAGCCGATGCCGGGACAGCCAGACATGGCGCTGGCCTCAATGGGCATCTATGTCTTCAATACCCAATTCCTCTACAAGATACTCATCCAAGACAGCGACAATGACATGTCCACGCATGACTTCGGCAAGGACATCATTCCCAGCGTCATCGAATCGCATAAGGTGACCGCCTATCCGTTCCGCGACGAGGAAACCGGCAAACAGGCCTATTGGCGCGACGTCGGTACCGTCGACGCCTTCTGGGAGGCCAATCTGGAATTGATCGGCATCACGCCGGAACTGAATCTCTACGACGCCCAGTGGCCGATCTGGACCTATCAGGAACAACTGCCGCCGGCCAAATTCGTGTTCGACGACGACGACCGTCGCGGCATGGCGGTGGACTCCATGGTCTCCGGCGGCTGCATCATCTCCGGCGCGCTGGTGCGCCACTCGCTGCTGTTCTCGAATGTTAAAGTACACACCCGCGCCAAGCTGGAAGACGCGGTGGTGCTGCCCAATGTCGAGATCGGCGAGAACTGCCGCATTACCCGCGCAGTGATCGACAAGGGCTGTCGCATCCCGGCCAATACCATCATCGGCGAGGATGCCGACGCCGATGCCGAACGGTTCTATGTGTCCGAGGGCGGCGTGGTGCTGGTGACGCCGGAAATGCTCGGTCAGGAGTTGCACCATGTCCGTTGAGCCGAAGCTGAATGTCGTGCTGTGCTGGCACATGCATCAGCCGCAGTACTGCAACATGATGAGCGGCGAGTATCAGCAGCCTTGGTCCTATCTGCACGCCATCAAGGATTACGTCGACATGGCGGCGCACCTCGAAGCGGTGCCCGACGCCCGCGCCGTGGTGAACTTCGCGCCGATCCTGCTCGATCAGTTGTCCGACTACGCCGGTCAGGTGAGCGGTTTTCTGCGCGAGGGTAAGACCATTCGCGATCCACTGCTCGACGCGCTGGTCGCAACAACCCTGCCGACCCAGCCCGAGTCGCGCCTGAAATTGGTCAAGGATTGTCTGCGCGCGAACCAGCGGCGCCTTATCGACCGGTTTCCGCACTATCAGAGCCTGGCGGAGCTGGCGCGCTGGTGCAGCACGCATCCGGGAAGTCTGTGTTACCTCAGCGATCAGTTTCTGGTCGACCTGCTGGTGTGGTATCACCTCGCCTGGATGGGCGAGACCGTGCGCCGCAGCGATGTGCGGATACGCAAGCTCATCGAACAGGGCGGGAATTATTCGCTCCATGATCGCCGCACGCTGATCACTGTCATCGGCGAGCTGTTGTCGGGTGTGATCGACCGCTACGCGCGGCTGGCCAAGCAGGGCAAGGTGGAAATCGCAGTGACGCCGTATGCGCACCCGATCATGCCCTTGCTGCTCGACATCAAATCCGCGCACGAGGCCATGCCGGCCGCGCCATTGCCCGAGTTGCAGGCCTATCCGGGCGGCTTGGAGCGTTCCGAGTGGCATATCCGCGAGGCCATCAACAGTTGCGAGCAATACTTCGGTTTCCGGCCGCGCGGTTGCTGGCCGGCGGAAGGCAGCGTGAGCACCGCCACGCTGCATCTGCTGGAGAAGCACGGTTTCCGCTGGGCGGCCAGCGGCGAGAGTGTGCTGTTTCACAGTGTGGCGCATGACGCACGCCTCAAGGAACTGCCGCGTGAAACGCTGTTGTTTCAGCCGTATCATGTGCGCAACGGCAAGCTGGCGTGTTTCTTCCGCGACGATGGTCTGTCGGATATGGTCGGTTTCACCTACACCGACTGGCATGCCGACGATGCCGTCGCCAATCTCATTCACCATCTCGAAAACATCCGCACCTCCAGTGCGCCGGAGTCGCGTCGTATCGTCTCCATCATCCTCGACGGCGAGAACGCCTGGGAGTATTACCCGGAGAACGGTTACTATTTCCTGCATGCGCTGTATCAGCAACTGGCGGCGCACCCGAGCATCAACCTCACCACCTTCTCGGAATACCTCGACGCCGGCAACGCCGCCGCCGAGATCGAATCGCTGGTGGCGGGCAGTTGGGTGTACGGCACGT
Organism: Gammaproteobacteria bacterium; assembly: GCA_016214925.1. GTDB lineage: Bacteria > Pseudomonadota > Gammaproteobacteria > Thiohalobacterales > Thiohalobacteraceae > JAHJQQ01. Next base: position 9,891 of record JACRMO010000241.1, on the reverse strand, counting down.
TTTCCACCTGGATCGGCGACCGCGACAAGAATCGTGCTTGGGACATGCTCGGTGACGCCAAGCGCATGTTCGACGAAGTCACCTCCGGTGGCCGCATCGATTCCGAACAACTCGCGGCCGCGCAGCATCAGTTGGCCATCTGCGAAGGTTCGGACTGGTTCTGGTGGTTCGGCGATTACAACCCGGCCGACAGTGTGCAGGACTTCGATCGTCTGTTCCGCATGCACCTGGCGAATCTGTATCAGTTGCTCGGCAAGGAGCCGCCGGAATATCTCACGCACGCGTTTACGCACGGCACGACGACCGGGATTGGTCCGGCCGCCGGCGGTGTGATGCGCCATGGTCAGCCGCAGAGCTGACGCACGATGTCGCCACCGCTCAATCCCAACAGCCCTTTCGCCAAGCGCCGTGCCGGCATCCTGCTGCATCCCACCTCGCTGCCGGGCGATGGCGACGGCGGCGAGCTTGGCGCCGAGGCGTTCCGCTTCGTGGATTTTCTCGCCAGCGCCGGGATCGGTGTGTGGCAGATGTTGCCGCTCGGACCGACCCACGCCGATCGCTCACCCTATCAATGTACCTCGGTAAACGCGGGCAATCCGCGACTGATCAGTCTGCAACGGCTGGTCGAATGGGGCTGGTTGGTGGCGCGGGGTGTCGCGACCACGGGTTGCGGCAACGACTGGCGCTGCAATCAACTGTGTGCCGCCTACGCCGGTTTTCAAAGTGTCGCCAGTCCCGCCGAACGCGCCGAGTTCGCCGATTTCCGTGCGACGCACGCCGCTTGGTTGGATGACTTCGCGCTCTACGAGGCACTGCGCGCCGATCAGCAGGGGCGGGGTTGGTTCGACTGGTCGCCGCCGCTGCGCGATCGCGATCCACAGAGCTTGGCCGAGGCGCGCCGGCGTCTCGCTGTGCCGATCGAACAGGTGTGTTTCAACCAATTCGCCTTCTTCCGCCAGTGGCACGATCTGCGCCGCTATGCCAACGAGAACGGCGTGCTGTTGTTCGGCGACGTGCCGATCTTCGTTGCCTACGACAGCGCCGAGGTGTGGGCGCACCGCGAGTATTTCCGCGTCGACGCCGCGGGCCGTCTTGAAGTCGTGGCCGGCGTGCCGCCGGATTATTTTTCCGCCACCGGCCAGCGTTGGGGCAATCCGCATTACCGTTGGGAGCGCATCGAGCAGGACGGTTTCCGCTGGTGGATCGAACGCATGCGCACCCAGCGTGAATTGTTCGATCTGATCCGCATCGATCACTTCCGCGGTTTCGAGGCGTACTGGGAAATCCCGGCGAGCGCCGAGACCGCCATCGACGGTCATTGGGTGAAGGCGCCGGGCCAACGCCTGTTTCAGGCGCTGCTCGACAGCTTCCACGATCTGCCGCTGGTGGCCGAGGATCTGGGCATCATCACGCCCGAGGTCGATGCGTTGCGCATCGGTTTCGGCCTGCCCGGCATGAAGATTTTGCAATTCTCCTTCGGCGGCGATGCGCACAATCCCTATCTGCCGCACAACCATGAGTATCTGAGCGTCGCCTACACCGGCACCCACGACAACGACACCACGCTCGGCTGGTACGCAGGCCTCGATGAGAGCGTGCGCGCGCATGCGCACGAATACCTCGGTTATTCCACCGAGGCCATGCCTTGGCCGCTGATCCGCGCGACCTTCGCCTCGGTCGCCGTGCTCGCCGTCATCCCGCTTCAGGATGCGCTCGCACTGGGTTCGGAACACCGCATGAACACACCGGGCGTGACCGAAGGCAACTGGCGATGGCGTTTCGCCTGGGAGCAGCTGCCGGACGATCTCGCCGAACGGTTGCGGCAGTTGGTGGAGCTCTACGGACGCTAGGTCCGGTCAAACGTGGGCATGACGGTTCGCGTACTCGGGCGAGCAACCCGAGCGCAATCGGACTGATACCCAGTCGTTACTTTGCACAGCAGGCCTTTGTTATAATGCACATTGCGCCAGACACATGACGGCGCATGCATTGCAGCATAGCAAGCAGATCGATCAATGAGAGGGAATCCGCATGGACAAATCAATGGTAACCGGAATCGTGATTGGCGTAGTCGTGGCGACCGCGGGTGGTACCCTCGCCGGCTACAAGCTGTTGGCGAATAAGCAACCGGCCTATGCCGAGGTGCTGAGCGTCAAAGAGCTCACGCAAACCGTGCAAACGCCCCGCGAGGTCTGTGAAGATGTCCCGGTCACCCGGCAGAAACCGGTCAAGGATGAGCACAGGGTTCTCGGCACGGTGACGGGCGCGCTGATCGGTGGCGTGCTGGGTAACCAAGTGGGTGGCGGTACCGGCAAAAAGCTGGCGACTGTCGCCGGTGCCGCGGCCGGCGGTTATGCCGGCAATACCGTGCAGAAAAACATGCAGGCCAACGACACGACCACGACGATGGAAAGACGCTGTCAGACGGTGAGCGATGCCAGCAAGAAAGTCATCGGCTACGACGTAAGCTACCGACTCGGCGACACCCAGGGCAAGGTGCGCATGGACCATAAACCGGGCGATCGCATCCCGGTGGAAAACGGTCAGCTGGTGCTTACCGCTCCCGCGTGGCGGCGATCAGCATTTCCGGACCGAACAGCCAGAACAGCAGGGGCACGGCGTAAAAATACGCGCGCATGCCGATGCTGTAGAAACCGCCGGCGCGATTCAGATGAATGGCAACCTGATGGGATGTTATCGGTGGCTTATCCAAGCCTATGGGGATGTTGATCTGGTAACCCACGTGATTGAACAGCCGCACGGCCATGGCGAAGGCGAAAAAGGCCACCACGAAATCGACGACCAGGATCAGCAGCTTGGTCATCAGCAGGCCAGTGTGCAGGGAGCCGAGCAGATTCAGCGCGCTCCAGGAATCGGCGAGGTTTCCCGCGCCGGCGCTGAGCGTCAGGACGCCCATGATGAGCAGAATGGCAGTGGATGCCAGAAAGGTCGCCGCCATGGTTGAATTGCGGAGTGTCTGCACCGCAAGCACCGCCCGCTCGGGGTCGTTCATGATGCCCTCGACCCACGCCGCCCGCACACGCCGATTGACCTTCTGAATCGTGTAGTCCGGGTCCTTGCGCATGCGCATGCGCAGATAGAGTTCATAGCCACCCAACAAGACAGCACCGATAAAAGCACTGACAAAATCGACGTTGAATTCGCCCAGGTAGTGCAGCACGCATTGCCCCTTTGCACCGATTACACGGCACTTCCGATGATTTCCGACCGTGTTTCCAGTGTACTGCCGTGCATCCACGATACCAAGGGTGTGATGATGTTGTAGTGCCCTTTCTCACCGCCCGTTTGCAGTCTTCCGCAGTTACGAAATTATCCCGCGCTTCGTGCGGTTTTGCCGAGCGTGATGCACCCGATCACGCATCCATTAATCCAGCTAATGATTGGTGGGGATACGGGCCATTATGTTTCCTATACTCAGCAGGCTGTGTTGCATGTTCGCTGCGCAGCATAGCCGTCCAGTTGCCGGCATTCGGCCGGCCATCTCGAAATCCAAGGAGGCTTCAATGTGTGAGATACACAAAAATGTGACCGGCATGATGCTTGTTTCGTCGATTATGTTGACGATGAATGTGTCTGCCGAAGACGCGAAGGCGCCCGCCGCCGATAATAAAATGATCGCGAGCGCGCTATCCGCGGCACCGGACAAAGTCGCGCAGGACGCGACCGTCGTGGCGATGGAGGCGGACGGAAAAATGCGTACCGTGCGTCCCGGAACCAACGGTTTCACCTGCATGGCGGACAATCCCGCGACGCCGGGTCCGGATCCCATGTGCATGGATACGAATGCCATGGAATGGGTGCATGCATGGGTCGCGCATACGCCACCCACGCCCGGCAAGATCGGATTCATGTACATGCTCGCCGGCGGGACGGATGCCAGCAACACCGACCCGTATGCCGCCAAGCCAGCGGCCAATAACCATTGGGTCAAGACCGGGCCGCATGTAATGATCGTCGGCGCCGATGCCAGCTTCTACGATCTTTATCCAAAGAACGCGGACCCCGACACAGCGGTTCCCTATGTGATGTGGGCAGGAACGCCATACCAGCACTTGATGGCGCCGGTACAGTAGAGAAAGCCGTGCGCGAGAACGAGTGTGTCATCAGTATCGGCGTACCCGCCGGCAATGTGCCCATGATGCTGGTGGCATACAACGCGGAATGCACCGCCGCGGCGGACATTCTGGCGCGGGTCAAGAAAGCAGGCGTTCACGCCGAATTGGTCGGCATGTAGACGCGCGCATCAGGTCACGCATCCTTCACCCGTCGCAGCCGCGCCGGTCCAGGTGCGGGCGCGGGGCTGACGACCACGCGGTTGCGGCCTTGGTGCTTGGCCCGATACAGCGCGGCATCGGCGCGGGCGATGAGCTGCTCGGGCGCTTCGAACGCGGACCATTCCGCCAGTCCGATCGAGAGCGTCACGCTGGGCAAGGCGTCGCCGGCAGGATCGGTGATGGCGGTCTGTTGCACGCTGTGACGCAGGCGCTCGCTGATCGGGTGTGCGTCTTCCAGGCGCGTGTCGGGCAGCACGATCAGAAATTCCTCGCCACCGTAGCGCACCGCCTGGTCGTCGTCGCGAATCTGGGCTTCCAGCACATTGGCCACGGCGATCAATGCTTGATCGCCGGCGATATGCCCGGCGCTGTCGTTGTAGCGCTTGAAGTGGTCGATATCCAGCATCAGCAGACACAGCGGGCGCTGTGCGTCACGGTGTTGTTCGATCAGATCGGGCAGGGTTTCGTTCAGCCAGCGACGATTGTGCAGGTCGGTGAGCGCATCGCTGCGCGCATGCTGTTCGGACAGCGCCTGGAGTTCCAGACTCTGGCGCACCAACTGATTATCGTGGCGCAGGCGCCGCGCCAGCAGCTTGAGCAGATTGCGCGCGAACACCTGGGACTGGTCGAGCAGGGTGCGCAAGGCCGCACCTTCGATGGCGATCGCCGTGCAGGCGCCGCGCGCGATCACCTTCGCCGAAGGCGGCACGCCCTCGATCACCGACATCTCGCCGACGCATTGTCCGGGCCCCAAGGTGGCGATGAGCTGGCCGCTGTGCCGGCCCACGCGCACTTCGGCCTCGCCTTGCAGGATGAGATAGACACAGTCCGCGGGTTGTTTAGGCGTGAGCAGCACACGCCCGGACGGGAACTGACGGAGCTGGCAGTGCGGCAGCAGCCAGTCGATCAGCTCCGGGCGTTCGCCCTCGAACAGGAACTGCTGCGCGAGCGTGCGCGCGGTCAGGCGAGTCTGTCTGGCGTGCATGACGGCTGAAGCTCCCAAATGATCCATCCTGTGTGGCCTACAAAAGTGTGGCACATTATTTCCGAATGGGTGTCGGCAAAGTGTGAGCGGGTTCAGACTCCTGGCATTATTAACCCAGTCGCGAAGATGCGATATTCCGGCGCAAGTGAAAATCCATTAATTCGATAAGTGGAAAGTGGATTCCGGCATGTGCCGGAATGACGGAGCGACTGAGAAAATCACTCGTGACGCAGTGCTTCGATGGGGTCGAGGCGGGCCGCTTTACGTGCCGGGAAGAAGCCGAAGATCACGCCGACCGCGGCGGAGAACAGGAATGCCAGCACGACGATGCCGGGATTGAACACGAATGGGATGCTCATCAGATCGGCGAGCACTACCGAGGCGGCGAGCGCGAGCACGATACCGGTCAGGCCACCGAACGCGGCGAGCACCACGGCCTCGACCAGAAACTGCATCAGCACTTCGCGTTCCAGTGCGCCAATGGCCAGACGGATGCCGATTTCGCGGGTGCGTTCGGTGACCGACACCAGCATGATGTTCATGATGCCGATGCCGCCGACCAGCAGACTCACGGCGGCGACCGCGCCGAGCAGGGCGGTCAGCACCTGGGTGGTGCCGGCGAGCATCTGGGTGATCTCCTTCATATCCAGCACCTGAAAATCGTCGTCCTCGCTGGGTGAGATGTGCCGGCGCGTGCGCAGCAATTCCTCGATGTCCTGTTTAACCTGTTCGGTCGATGCGCCGTCGCGCACCGATACCTGGATCAGGCCGATGTCCTGAGTGCCGGCGATGCGCCGTTGGAACGTGCGCAACGGCATCAGCACCAGATCGTCCTGGTCCGAACCCATGGTGGACTGGCCTTTGGCCTGCAACAGGCCGATCACTTCGCAGGACAGTTTTTCCAGGCGCAGTTTGTTCCCGAACGGATCTTGTGCGCCGAACAGTTCCTTGCGCACCGTGGCGCCGATGATGCACACGGATGAACCGGCGCGCAGTTCGCTGGCGGTGAATTCGCGGCCGCTCGCCAACGTCCAGTTGCGCACGCCGAAATAGCGGTTGTCGATGCCGGTGATGCTGGTCGACCAGTTGCGGTTGCCGAACACTGCGGTGGTCGGTGCCGACGAGGCCGGCGCGATGGCGAGCACGGAGCGGATCTCGCGCTCGATGGCCTCGGCGTCGGCGAGATCGAACTGCGCCGCCGTGGACATCTGGCCGAAACCCATGCGCTGCCCCGGTCGCACCATCAGCAGATTGGTGCCGAGACTGGCGATCTGCGCCGTCACCTGCGCGGTGGCGCCGCCGCCGAGAGTCACCATGACGATCACCGCCGCGACACCGATGACGATGCCGAGGATGGTCAGAAACGAGCGCAGCACATTGCGGCGGATCTCGCGCAGGGCCAGCAACAGCGCATTCCAGACCATTCAGGCAGTCTCCATGAAGTCATGGGCGCGGGTGTCGGACTCGATGTGTCCGTCGAGAAAATGCACGCGGCGTGTGGCGAACGCCGCCATGTCCGCCTCGTGCGTCACCATGACAATGGTCAGACCGCGTTCGCGGTTGAAGGCGGTGATCAATTCCATGATCTCGCGACTGCGCGCGCTGTCGAGATTGCCGGTGGGTTCGTCGGCGAACAGCACATCCGGTGCGGTGACGATGGCGCGGGCGATGGCGACGCGTTGCTGTTGGCCGCCGGACAGTTCGCCGGGGGTGTGCGTCTCCCAGCCGGCCAGCCCAACAGCCGCCAGCGCCTCGCGCGCCAAGCGGTGCCGTTCCGCGATGTGCATGCCGCGATACAACAAGGGCAGTTCGACATTCTCCAGCGCCGTGGTGCGGTTGAGCAGGTTGAATCCCTGAAACACGAAACCAAGATAGTGGCGACGCAATTCCGCGCGCTGATTGCGCGAGAGCGTGCCGACTTCGACACCGCCGAAGCGGTAGCTGCCGGCGCTGGGTGTATCCAGGCAACCGAGGATATTCAGGCAGGTGGATTTTCCGGAACCGCTTGGGCCCATCACGGCGACGAACTCGCCGGCGTCGATGCGCAGATCGACACCGCGCAAGGCTTGCATCGCCGCCGCGCCGCGGCCGTAGACCTTGGTCACGCCCTGCAATTCGAGCAGCGGGCGTGCAGTGGAATCCGTGCCGCTCATGGTGTTGTGCTTGCGTTCAGCACATCGGTGATTAAGGCCATGCCGGGTTCGATAGCGCCCGACAGCACTTGGGTCAGCACACCGTTGGTGGCGCCGACCTTGATTGCGACTTCTTGTGGTTGATTGTCGCGCAACACCCAGACGTGTTGCTCGGCGCCATGGTTGGTTTCCTGCGCGCGTGCTTTGGGCGCGCTGCGCGGTGGCCGCGGCAGGAGCATGCCGACCACGCTGCCGCTGCCCTTGGATTCGTCGGTTTGCGTCGGTGGCGTGAAACGCAGCGCGGCATTGGGAATCAGCAATGCGTCACTGACGTTCTGCACGATGATATCGGCGGTGGCGGTCATGCCCGGACGCAAGGCCAGATCTGCGTTGTCGACATTCAGCACGGTCTTGTAAGTGGTCACGCCTTCGACGGCCTGCGCGCCGTAACGCACCTGCGTCACCCGCGCCGGGAAACGTCGATCCGGGTAGGCATCGACAGTGAACGTCGCTGTCTGACCTTGCTTGACTTGACCGACGTCGGCCTCATCCACGTCCACATGCAATTCCATCTGGGTCAGGTCTTCGGCGAGCGTGAAGAGTATCGGCGACTGAAACGAGGCGGCCAGTGTCTGTCCGGGTTCAACCGCGCGTACCAGCACAATGCCGTTGATCGGCGAATGGATCACCGCCTTGGTGAGTTCGGTCTGCGCCATTTTCAGGGTTGCCGCGGACTCGGCGACGGCCGCCTGGGCACTGGCGACCTCGGTCTGCGCGCGCTTGAACGTCGCCTCGGCGGTATCCAGATCCTGTTGCGAGGGGACTTTGCCGCCGGTCCTCTGGTGCAGTGCACGCAACCGGGCGAGGGTGGCGCCGGTTTCGGTCAGGCTCGCCTGCATCTGCGCCACCCGCGCCCGCGCGGCATCCAGGCTGGCCGCGGCCTTGCGCGCCTGTGACTCCAGGCGGCTGGTGTCCAGGCGTGCCAGCACCTGACCGATCTTTACCGTGTCGTTGTAGTCGACCTCGACGCTGGCGACGGTGCCGGAAACCTCAATGCCCACGTCCACCTGATTGGTGGGTTGCAGATTGCCGGTGGCGGTGACCATCACCGTCAGATCGCCGCGCCGTGCCTCCTGCGTCTGATAGCGCGGCTCTGCGTCGTGGCCGCCGGCGTTCCACAGCAGCAGCGCGGTAAGCGTCACCAATATCAGCGCGGCCGGGCCGCCCCAGCGCAACCAGTGCTGCTTGCGATGGCTGGCTGTGGCAAGCCCCAGTGTTTTGGCGATGTCGTTCTGTTCAGCATGCGGTGCATTCATTCGGCTATCATAAGCCATTGGATACGTCACCGACGAGCCCACTCATCAATGCACATGCACAAACACGGGCACAAACATCTGCATGTCCGGCGCAACTTGGTTCCACTTTCGGCTGCGCTCGCCGCGTTATTGCTGACGGCCTGCGTACCGGTCGGCATCGACACCTTGCAACAGGATCTGACCCGCGCCGCGCAGGAACAGTTGAAAAAGACCCTCGCCAGCCATTACACGCGCGAACTCGGCAAGGGCGTGACGACGGTGGTCGGCGGCCTGGCGAAATCGGGCGGATATCTCGACAACCCGATCGCACGCATCCTGCTGCCGCCACCGCTGGGTTTCGCGCTCGGCGTCGCGCGCGATCTCAACGCCGATCCGCAGGCGAAACTGCTGTCGGTGTTGATGAACCAAGCCGCCGAACACGCCATCCCCGGCGCCGCGCCGATTATTCAGGCGGCGCTGACGCAGATCACGCCGACCGAAGCACTCCAGTTGCTCGATGGTGACAAGACTGCTGGCACCGAGCTGCTCAAGGACAGGACCGCGACGATCTTGCAGGCAGCGCTCGCGCCTGTCGTTACGGCACGGCTCGCCACCAGCGGTGCGCCGCGGGTGTACAAAGAACTGCTTGAGGCCTATCCACTGCAAACCACTGCAACGCCAGCGGAAGTGCCGGTAGCACCGACCGAACCCGCGATCGGACCCGCAATCAAACCTGCAATTGAAAGCGGGCCCGATCCCGTGACCGATCCCGTAACCGATTTGGGCGCGTACGTCACTCAACAAGCCGTGGCGGGCATGTTCAATGCGCTCGGCGAACAGGAGAGCTTCATCCGCAACAACCTCGGCAGCATGACCGGCGGTGTGTTGCAGGGCATGGAGAAGACGCCGGAGGTGAAGTAGGCTTGACCAGGGTTTGCTATTCTTTTGGGAGGGCTGCTCAACGGCCTGATCCGGGGAGTCCCGAAGACCGCGGCAGTTGGGAGATTGAATAATGCCAACGCATGATGTCGAGAACAGTTCCGAGGAATTGCTGCGGCGCAGCGAAGAACGCTATCTGGATATCTTCGACAACACCAGTGACCTGATCCAGTGCGTGGCGCCGGACGGTTCTTTCATGTACACCAATCGGGCCTGGCGTGAAACCCTGGGATATACCGAGCAAG
>JACRMO010000240.1 GCA_016214925.1 Gammaproteobacteria bacterium | reverse complement strand
GCTGACGGATCAGTGCGATTTCCGCTCCGTCTCTTCTTCCGGAAGCGTGGGCGTGCGCAGATGCACGGGTTCGACTCGGCGGCGCATGCGGATGTTGAGCGATTCCACGAACACCGAGAAGGCCATGGCGAAATAGATGTAGCCCTTCGGAATATGGAATTCCAGACCGTCGGCGATCAGCGCCATACCGACGATCAGCAGGAAACTCAGCGCGAGCACTTTCAATGTTGGATGGGTGTCGACGAAGCGGCTGACCGTGCCGGCGAAACCCATCATGAAGAACACCGCGATCACGATCGCCAGCGCCATGACTTCGAGGTGCTGCGCCATACCCACGGCGGTGATCACCGAGTCCAGCGAGAACACGATGTCGATGATGGCGATCTGCACGATCACCATGGCGAAGGCCTGTGCCGCGGCGGTCTTGCTCGTGGGTTGCTCCGGGCCTTCCAGGCTGCTGTGCAGTTCCATGGTGCTCTTGGCGAGCAGGAAGGCGCCGCCGACGATCAACACCAGGTCGCGGATGGAGATTTCCATGGCCAGCACCGTGAACAGGGGCGCGGTCAGGCGGGTCAGCCAGACCAGAGAATACAGCAGCATGATCCGGGTGATCATGGCGAAGGCCAAGCCCATGGTGCGTGCGCGCGGTTGCTGATGGGATGGGAGTTTGCCGGTCAGGATCGAGATAAAAATGATGTTGTCGATGCCCAGGACGATTTCCAGCAAAGTCAGGGTGACCAGGGCGATCCAGGCTTGCGGGTCGGTGATCCACTCCATAAATGTCTCCACGGGTGACGGGATATTTCGGGTCGGGTAAACCCGTGTGCGGTGCGCATCCTAGGGTAGTTTCAAGGATTAGGAAAGAGTTGATAAAGATCAAGCCTTATGGGATTGCGGGATTATTGCAGAATCGTGTAGCGCCTGGCTCGACTACACTTACAAGCGGACTATGCATGGAGGGTTGAGTTATGAGCATGGCCGAAACATTGACAAAATACTTGCACACCCAGGACGTTCCCTACGACCTGCTGCATCACCCGCATACAGCAACCAGTATGCAAGCCGCGCAGGCGGCGCATGTCCCCGGCGATTGGGTGGCGAAGACGGTGTTACTTGAGGACGATGACGGTTATGTCATGGCCGTCCTGCCGGCGACGCATCGCATCGATCTCGGCGAGTTGCATCGGCAGATGCATCGACGGCTGGGCTTGGCGACGGAAGCGGAATTGACCAGCCTGTTCATGGATTGCGAGGTCGGCGCGGTACCGCCGATCGGACGGGTTTACGGGATCGATACCATCGTCGACGACAGCTTGGCCGAGCAGGCCGAGGTCTATTTCGACGCGGGCGACCACGAGCAACTCGTCCATGTCAGCGGCGAGGTGTTCGGCACTCTGCTGGGCGATGTCGAATACGCCCATTTCAGTCACCGTGCCTAGATGGGGTTCGGGGCCTGCCGGCCGATCGAATGGTAGCGGATGCCCAGATTGGCCAGCAGCGCTGGGTCGTACAGGTTGCGACCGTCGAAAATCACCGATTGTTTGAGCTTGCTGCGGATCAGATCGAAATCCGGGCTGCGGAAGTTGGTCCACTCGGTGACCACCACCAGGGCATCGGCGCCCTCGAGCGCGGCGTGGGCATTCGTGCAGAGTGTCAGATCGGCGCGCTCGCCGTAAATGCGTCGGGTTTCATCCATGGCGACGGGATCAAAGGCTTGTACGCGAGCGCCGGCCGCCCACAATTGCTCCATCAGCACGCGGCTGGAGGCGGCACGCATGTCGTCGGTGTTGGGTTTGAATGCCAAGCCCCAAAGTGCGAAGGTGCGGCCCTTGAGGTCACTGCCGAATTCCGCCTGGATCTTCTCGAACAATACGCGTTTCTGGCGGTGGTTGACGGCCTCGAGCGCGCTTAATAATTCAGCTTTATAACCCACCTCGTTGGCAGTCCGCTCCAGTGCCTGTACATCCTTCGGGAAACAGGAGCCGCCGTAGCCGGCCCCGGGATAAATGAAGCTGTAACCGATGCGCGGATCGGAACCGATGCCGATGCGCACCTTCTCGATGTCCGCGCCTAGGCGTTCGGCGATGCGCGACAGCTCATTCATAAAGCTGATCTTGGTCGCCAGCATGGCGTTGGCCGCGTACTTGGTCAGCTCGGCCGAGCGGATATCCATGGCGATGACGCGGTCGTGGTTACGGTTGAAGGGGGCATACAGGGCGCGTAGCAATTCGGTGGTGCGTGGGTTGTCGGTGCCGACCACGATGCGATCGGGACGCATGAAATCGTCGATGGCGGCGCCTTCCTTGAGGAATTCCGGATTGGATACCACGTCGAACTCGATTTGGGCGCCGCGCGAGGCCAGGGTTTCGTTGGCCGTCTTGCGGACTTGATCCGCCGTTCCGACCGGAACTGTCGATTTATTGACGATTACCCGATAGTTCTGCATATGCTCCGCGAGAGTCTTGGCTACGGCGAGGACATATTTGAGGTCGGCCGAGCCGTCTTCGTCAGGGGGGGTTCCCACAGCAATAAATTGAAATAGCCCATGCGCCACGCCTTCAGCGGCATCGAGGGTAAAGCGCAAACGGCCGGCCGCGCGGTTCTCCGCAATCAAATTATCCAGCCCGGGCTCGTGGATAGGGACTTCGCCCCGATTGAGCATCTCGATCTTACGCGGATCGATATCGACACAGAGCACATCGTTACCGACCTGCGCCAGACAGGCGCCCGTAACCAAACCCACGTAACCAGAACCGTAAATCGTGACCTTCATGGTGGAATTGCCTCGTGGAGTTGTATCTTGCTGTTTCTTCTTAGATAGTTTTGATGATTATCGTGTGTGTGATGCCCGCTGGCCATGCAAACAACGCTGGCGTGGCATGCTAGCAGAGCCTTGTAGGTTTGGTCATGGACCCGGCTATCCATAGTGGTATTTTTTCGTCGGGCGCTGTTGACACCTCGGGGTGCCTAACCCAGAATACCTCGCTTCGTTCGCGGAGGGGTTCCCGAGCGGCCAAAGGGATCAGACTGTAAATCTGACGG
>JACRMO010000239.1 GCA_016214925.1 Gammaproteobacteria bacterium | reverse complement strand
GGCTTCATGCCCACACACCTCCGCGTTTGCAATAATCGGTTCGTCATTTGTCGGCTGCTCCCCTTCCAGCCTCTGGAAGGGTACGACCGTATACGCTCTATATGCTCTGGAGACCTGCCGCGTCTGTAACATTTATTACAAACCATCCGGAATGCCGCGCGAGACAAAAATCATACCTGACCGGGATACTCAGTTACTCAAGTAATCTTATTTGAACCACGCCAGACCCTGCGCGGAGGTGAGATGGATGCAGCCCCGCGAAAGCAGTATGCATTGCTGGCGCTCGAACTCCTTGAGGATGCGACTGACCACCTCGCGACTCGTGCCCACTTCGCGCGCGAGCGCCTCGTGCGTGACCTCGATCGGTCTGCCGCGCGACCGCTCGAACATCTGCCCGAGAAGACAGGCCATCCGCAAATCGAGACGACGGAACACGACATCCGAGACCAGTCGCGTGATTTCATCGAGCCGGCTTGAGAGTGTCCCCATGACATACCTGCGGAATCCGGGCGAGGTGTCAATGGCATTCAGGAAGTCGGGACCACTGATCAACAGCCCCGAGACCGGCTCATCGCAGCGCGCCTCGGCTGCGCAAGGACGCCCATGCAGTAGATTATTGATGCCCAGGATGCAGAGTTCACCGGCATTGACGCGATACAACGTGACCTCCCGGCCATCCTCGGAATGCTTGTATACGCGCACGGCGCCATCGATCAGCCATATGAAATCGAGGCAGGGATCCGCCTCGCGGAACAGCATCGTACCCGCCTCGAAACTGACTGGACGTGCCTTTAACAGTAAATTACGGCACTTTTCGTCAAGGTGATCGGACAAACCGGGATAGCGCTGAAGCAACTTGTCGAGGTATTTATGATCATTCATGTGCGGGCTCGAACTCTTAATTAAAAGAACAGCATCCTGCCTGCACTCTCCTGAACAACCATCATCCCCCTTTCGTGAAGATACAATTCGTCGCCGTCCCCACCATGACGGCATGATTACATTGTTGTAATCATGCGCCCCATTGATATCCCAACGTTGACCTCAGTCAATGCCGTGGATTTTGCGCCGCTGCCACACCAGGAACGCGGCGGGTATGACCAGCAGCGTGAGCACGGTGGAACTGATCATCCCGCCGACCATCGGCGCGGCGATACGGCGCATCACTTCGGAACCGGTGCCGGAGCCGAGCATGATCGGCAACAGACCGGCGATGATGGTCGCGACGGTCATCAACTTGGGCCGCAGACGTTGTAATGCGCCTTCCACGACGGCTTCTCGCAAATCCGCCGCGCTCGGCACCGCTTTCTCGGCACAGACGCGCGCCCAGGCCAGATTGAGATACAACAACATCACCACGCCGGTCTCCACTGCGACGCCGGCCAGAGCGATGAAGCCCACGCCCACCGCGACCGACAGGTTGTAACCCAGCAGATACAGCAGCCAGAAGCCGCCGACCAGCGCCAGCGGCAACATGCCCATGGCATCGCGGAAATGCACATACAGCAGCAGCACGATTATGGCGAAGGTCACCGGGATCACCAGCGTGAGGCGTTCCTTGGCGCGTTGCATGTATTCGTATTGCCCCGACCAGCTCACCGCATAACCCGGCGGCAACGCGACTTGTTCGGCGACGGCGCGCTGTGCCTCGGCGACGAAAGAACCGAGATCGCGCCCTTCGATATCGACATAGATCCAGGCGTTCGGCCGCGCATTCTCGCTACGGATCATGTCGGGGCCGTCGTCGATGCGCACTGCGGCGACGTCCGCCAATGCGATCTGCGCGCCCATCGGCGTGACCAACGGCAACAGGCGCACGCGTTCCAGCGAGTCGCGGATGTCTTGCGGGTAGCGCAGATTGACCGGGTAGCGTTCCAGACCTTCGACGGTGTCGGTGATATTCATGCCGCCCAGCGCCATGCGTACCACGTCCTGGATATCCGCGATGTTCAGCGCATAGCGCGCGGCCGCGCGCCGATCGATATCGATGGTCAGATAGCGCCCGCCGGCCACGCGTTCGGAAAACGCACTCAAGGTGCCGGGCACCGCGCGCACCACCTCTTCGATACGCTGCCCGAGTCCCTGGAGAATTTTCAGATCGGGGCCGGAGACCTTGATGCCCACCGGCGTCTTGATACCGGTGGCGAGCATGTCGATGCGCGTCTTGATCGGCGGCACCCAGGTGTTGGCGAGACTCGGGAACATCACCGCGCGATTGAGTTCCGCCTTGAGTTTCTCCGGTGTCATGCCCGCGCGCCATTGCTCGCGCGGTTTGAGTTGGACGATGGTCTCGACCATGGTCAACGGCGCCGGATCGGTGGCCGTCTCCGCGCGGCCGATCTTGCCGAACACGCGCGCCACCTCGGGCACGCTTTTGATGAGCTTGTCGGTCTGTTGCAATATCTGTTGCGCCTTTCCGGCCGACAGCGCCGGGAAGGTGGTCGGCATGTACAACAGATCGCCTTCGTCCAATGTCGGCATGAATTCCGAACCGAGCTGACGTTGCATCGGCCACACGCCGAGCACGGGCCACAGCGAACTGGTGGCGATCAGCACCGCTAACACGATCACCGTCACCGGTCGCCGCAGCACCCAATCCAGGCACGGGCGATAGAGGGCCATGAACATGCGATTCAGTGGGTTCGCCGTCTCGGGACGCACGCGCCCGCGAATGAAATAGCCCATCAACACCGGCACCAGCGTCACCGACAATCCGGCCGCGCCGGCCATCGCATAGGTTTTGGTGTAGGCGAGCGGTGCGAACAAGCGACCCTCCTGCGCCTCCAGCGTGAACACCGGCAGGAAACTCAACGTGATGATCAGTAGCGAGAAGAACAGCGCCGGCCCGACCTCGCCGGCCGCCCTGGCGATCAGTTCCCACCGATCTTCGTTGGCATTCTTGTCATGCTCCAAATGCTTGTGCACGTTTTCGATCATCACAATTGCCGCATCGACCATCGCACCGATGGCCACGGCGATGCCGCCCAGCGACATGATGTTCGCATTGATGCCCTGCGCGTGCATGATAATGAAGGCGGTCAGAATACCGATGGGCAGGAAGATCACCACCACCAGCGAGGAACGCAGGTGGAACAGGAATGCCGCGCACACCAGCGCGACAATAATGAATTCCTCGACCAGCTTGCCTTTCAGATTATCGACAGCGCGTTCGATGAGATTGGAGCGGTCGTAGGTCGGCACGATCTCCACGCCGGCGGGCAGACTGCGCTTGAGTGATTCCAGTTTCTCCTTGACGCCACGGATGGTCGCCAGCGCGTTCTCGCCCGAACGCATCACCACCACCCCGCCGACCACTTCGCCCTCACCGTCGAGATCGACCATGCCACGGCGCATCTGCGGCCCGAGTTGAACATCGGCTACATCGCGCAGCAGAATCGGCGTGCCGTTGTCGTTCACGCCCAAGGGCACCTGCTCGATATCCTCGACACGCTTCAGATAACCCGTCGCGCGCACCATGTATTCGGCCTCGGCCAACTCGATCACCGAACCGCCGGTTTCCTGATTGGCACGCTGGATTGCGTTACTTAGAGTATCCAACGGCAGGCCAAACGCGCGCAGGCGATCGGGATCGACGCTCACCTGATATTGTTTGACCACGCCACCGACGGTGGCGACCTCGGACACGCCGGGCACGGTCTGCAACTCGAATTTCAGAAACCAATCCTGTATCGAGCGCAACTGCGCGAGATCGTGCTGGCCGGTACGGTCGACCAACGCATACTCGTAGACCCAACCCACACCGGTCGCGTCCGGCCCAAGGCTTGGCGTCACACCTTTGGGCAGACGTCCTTGCACTTGGCTGAGATATTCCAGCACGCGCGAACGCGCCCAATACAGATCGGTGCCGTCCTCGAACAATACATACACATAGGGATCGCCGAAGAACGAATAGCCGCGTACCGTCGTCGACTTCGGCACCGCCAGCATCGCCGTGGTCAGCGGATAGGTGATTTGATCCTCCACCACACGCGGCGCCTGCCCCGCATAGGGCGTGCGGATGATGACCTGCACATCCGACAGATCGGGGATCGCGTCCAGCGGCGTCATGCGGATGGCCACGACGCCCCAGGCGACGAGCAGCGCGGTGAGCAGCAGCACCAGGAAGCGGTTGTTGATGGACCAGTGGATCAGGTTCTTGATCATGCCATCACTCCATCATCTGAATCGAATCGATTCGATATGCGCCCTGCTCGCCCGGAACCAGGGTGAAGCGAATGCGACTGCCGACCTTCATGCCGGATAGATCGACGCGCTCAGTCACATCGAAATCCATCGTCATCGCCGGCCAGCCCAAGGCCTCGACCGGCGCATGGTCAATGGTCAGCATACGGTGATCGGCCATGACCGCCGTGATCGTGCCCTCACCGGTAACCGGCGGCGCGGCGGCTGCCATATCCGGCGCGGTTACATCCTGCATGCGCAAGGCACTCGCCTGGATGTTGGCCTCCGAGTCGATGAGGAACTGGCCGGACACCACAACGCGCTCGTCGCCCTGGAGACCGGATACGATCTCGATGGCATCACCCGACTCCATGCCCGTGACGACCTCGGCGGCGCGGAACTTGCCTTCACCCAACGCGACAATCACACGGTCGGCGCGGCCGGAACGGATCAACGCCTGGCGCGGTACACTCAACACGTTCTCGCGCGCTGCGGCCATGATCTGCACGTTGGCATACATGCCGGGCTTGAGTACCTCGCCGGGATTTTCGAAACGCAGGCGCGCGCGCAAAGTACGCGTCTTGGGATCGAGACTGGGATAGATAAATTCAACCGCGCCGCGATAGACCTCGCCAGGACGGGACGACACGTGCACCTCGGCTGGCTGACCGACCGCGACCGAGGCCGCTTGGCGTTCGTACACATCCGCCAGCAGCCACACACTGGACAGGTCGGCGAGACTCATCACTTCGATATCGGGCGTGACGTACATGCCTTCGCGCACGCTCAACGCCGTGACCACGCCGGATTGCGGCGCATATA
This sequence comes from Gammaproteobacteria bacterium, assembly GCA_016214925.1. GTDB lineage: Bacteria > Pseudomonadota > Gammaproteobacteria > Thiohalobacterales > Thiohalobacteraceae > JAHJQQ01. The sequence goes on along the minus strand of JACRMO010000239.1, from coordinate 4,388 downwards.
CGCTGATCCGCGAGTTGGCGCGACGACTGTGCTCCAAGGCCTGCACCTGCTGTGCGTCAACACCCAGCAGATGCAGACGTTCGCGCGAGGCCTCGATGAGGTCGGCCTGCCCTACGCGCAGCGCTTGCAGAAATTCCTCCTGGGCATTGGCGAGTGCCGGCGAGTAAATCTGGAACAGCAACGCGCCCGCCTGGACGCGTTCACCCACGTAATGAATAGAAAGCTTTTCTATCCAGCCTTCGGCGCGCATATGCACATGCGACATATGCTGTTCGTCGTAGGCTATCGAGCCAACCGTATCGATGCGCTGAGAAAAGTTACCGCGCGTTACGCTCTCGGTACGCACGCCCAGATTCTGTACCACGGCCGGATTGATATTCACCACAGCATCTTGACTGGACGCCTCCGCATAGACGGGGACGTAATCCATGCCCATAGGATCCTTGACCGGCACCGGCGAGGTGATCGCGGGGTTCATCGGATTGCGGTAGAACAGCGGTGTGCGCTGTTCCGCGAAAATAGGCTCGGACACCGCCAGGCTCATGCCGATCAGCATGATGCAGAGGCGCTGTCGCGGCGTTGCGGTCGTGGCTTTCATTGTGTGTCTCCCGAGAAATAGTTCAAACGCGCCTGGGTCTGCAACCGATCCGTCTGTGTGCGCAGCGCCTGCAAGCGGCTGTCGAGATCGGCCAGCGTGGCGCGCATCAGCGCGGTGAAATCGGTGACGCCATTGCGATAGGCGCTAAGCGCGGCCTCGGCATTGTTGCGTGCCGCCGGCAGAATCTGTTCGGTATAGCCGTGTTCCCGCGCCTGCAAACGCTGCCAGCGAGATCGCGGTGCACGCCATCCCGCGCGAAGCGCATCGCTTCGGCTTCCCCGACGCTCGCGGCGACACGACGATCCTGACGTTTACCCGGAAACAGCGGCAGATCCATGGTCACCATCGCCGTCACCAGATCGCTGCGGGGCATGCCATCCGCCTCGCGACCAATCCGATCGCCATAACTGACATTGACCATCCAACCGGGTTTGTACTGCTGACGCGCCGCCTCGACCGCCTCTTGGCCCGCCGCCACGCGCGCACTGGCCGCGGCCACCATGGGGTGCGCTTCAAGCTGGGCCTGTAATTGTTCCTGCGTGGGCGGTGTTGCAAGTTCAGGCAGACCTGCCGGCGCGGCAACATCGCCGGGCAGCGTGCCGGTCCAGCGCTGCAAGCCGGCCAGTGCCGCATCGCGTTCCGCCTGCGATTCGTGTTCACGATCGTCGAGCAATGACTGCTCGAGTTGCGCGCTCAGCACATCTTGCAGGTTGGCGCGGCCGACCCGGTAGAGGGATTTGGTGACAGCGACAATATCCACCAGCACACGCCGCGTGTCGGCGAGCACCTGTAGTGCGGCCGATTGATAGCCGAGTTCCAGATAGGCCTCGCGCACGTCGCGCAACAAACCGCGTTCGCGCGCGGCGGCCTCGGCATCGGCGGCGCCGGCCATGTGCGTGGTGCGCGCCGCCTGATGTTCCAAGGTCGCACCGGGCGGAAACGCCTGCGAGATGCCAACGCTGAGTTGAGTCATCGGCTCAGTGCTACGACTGAGCGTATCCACCGGGAGGCTCATGGCACCGAGCGTCAGCGCCGGGTCGGGTAACTGACCGTCGGCGACGGCCTGCTCACGCAAGGCCTGTGCCTGCGCCTGCGACTCGCGCACCGCAACATCGTTCGCCAGCGCCAGACGCTCGGCCTCGGCCAAGGTCAACGGCGTTTGCGCCTGGACGTTGGCCCAGGAAAATAACAGCAAGGCGACCGCAACGGGCCGCGATAAGGGAAACATGGGCAATACTCCTCGACTGTGTGACGACCGGGTCGTACAGCGTGGAGTCTAGTTAATTGCGGAAGACGCAGTGGCGCAGATAGAGTGGACAGGGATCGGTGGGCGCCGTGTAGGCCAGCGGCGTGGTCGGCGCGGGTATGGCAGGGAGCGTATTGAACACATCGCCCGGGAGAACGGCCAGCACTGAGGCCGCCGACGCGGCAACCGTTGGCGCTTCATACGTCGTCACCGTGGACAACTGCGAACAACCCGTTTCGCCAGGCGTCGAGTCATGTTGGCAACAGTCATGACCGCCAGCCATGTGTTCAACCGGCGGCGGTGCATCGGGATGACAATGCGCGGGCATCGCGGGCGTTTCCGCCGCCTGCGCCAGACAATGCGGACACACCGCCGACAACCACGTCACCACCAGCACCAACAGCAGCCCGTGCGCGAAGGCGCGGCTGCGGGTACGGAGCTGATGAAAAAGCTGGGGCATGACGGCTCGTGAAGGTTTGAATGAAGCTCAGTCTAGCCCAGATCGGCCGGAATGCCCAAGGCTTGAAGGCAGAGACCGTGGAATACGGAAGGAGTTCCGGCATGCCACGTGGGTCGGGCAAGACACAATGGCCCTCGCCCTGGAGCGGCTCTTATCGGCCTGATGATTTCGTTTCGGGCTCTGGCATCTTTTTGCCGGGCTCATTCGATTGTGCCTCGCACCGCGGCAAACGAAGCTCAGCAGCGAAAGATAGTTAAGGGATCTGCCTCCATTTCGCACAATGCCTGTGGAATTGAACCCTAGCAATCTCTTTGCAGACGATTAGACTTCTACCAGCGCCTTGCCTTTCAAGGCGCCACGATTTCATTCACTCTATCAAACCAGGAGGAAAGACCCATGGCAGGTGTCTACACCAATCGCGCGGATTCCCTATTTCGGAAGGATGATGACAAAGGCTTCTGTGTGGGCTGGAAATTGAAGTACGGTTTTCAGAAGAGCCGCTTCGACAAGGAAATGACGTATGGCGAGGCTAAGAAACAGGCGGCCGAGATGCAGGCCAAGGAACCCGACAAGGTGTTCTGGCCCGAGATGATTATGGACCCGCATTTCTAGGTCTTGCACACGCAGAGCGTAAAAGGCTGCCCGAATTCGGCGGCCTTTTTTTATAGCGCTTCCCCGACCGATACCTTGTACTAACAGACACGCTCGACTCGCGTTACACTGCCGCAAATAACACACGGGATTGCCGGCCATGCGCTTCCGGCCTCATAAGAGTCTGCGCTTTACGGTTTACACGCCGCGGTCGGAAACGGTGCGCGCACTGGTGGCGTTGGCGCGTTCTGGAATGGTGGAACTCGATCCGCGGCCAGAAGTGAACGCGGCACTGGAGATCGGCAGGCTGCAACCCATTGTTACGCGCTTCGAGCAACTGCTGCACGACTGCGGCGACCACATGCCCACGTATCAAGCTTGTCCACTCACGCCGAGCGGTGCCCTGGAGGTCATCGCCACCACGGCGCTCGAACATTTGACGGCTTGGTGCGACCGCATGCAGACATTGCTCACGCGCCGGTCCGCGCTGCACCGCGAACGCGACAATCTGCATCTGCTCGACGAACTGCTCGCGCACACCCACACCAGCCAGCACGATCTGGCGCGTTTCGGCGCGCATGGCCAACTGCTCTACAAAGGGCTGTTCGCCTGTCCGCAAACACAGGCACCACAGCACGACCTCCGCAATACACTCGAAGAATTCGTGCAGGGACCGACGCATCGCTATTATCTATATATCGGCTTGCCAGAACAGCGCCCGACCATCGAGCAGGCACTGTTGTCGAGCTGCACACCGCTTACCTTCCCGGCTTGGTTACAAGATAATCGCGACGATTGGCGTGCGCAGATTCAGCAGCGACTCGCCGCGCTCGGTGCGGATATCGCGCACAGCGAAACACAACAACAGGCACTGCGCGACGAACCCAGCATCATCGAGGCCCTGGGCGAGATGTCGCTGTTGCGCTGGTATCTGCGCCAAGCGCGCACGCTCAGTCAGGACGATCACTTCTGCTATATCACCGGCTGGACGACGGCACCTGCCGAATTACGCGCGCTGCTGGATCGCGCCGGCATCAATGCCCTGCTGCGTTTTCCGCCCGATGCGGCATTGGGCGATGCACCGGTAGCGCTACATACCAGTGGCTGGCTGGCGCCGTTTGAAGTATTCATGACGCTGTATGGAACACCCAACGAAAACGAAATCGATCCACGCCCGCTGCTGGCGATCATCGTACCGCTGCTGTTCGGGTACATGTTTCCCGATGTCGGTCACGGTCTGGTATTGGCGGCCTTCGGCGGCGTGTTGTACCAACGCTGGCCCGAGGGCCGTTTTCTCGTGCCCTGTGGTCTGGCCGCGGCGGCATTCGGTGTGGTCTTCGGCGAGGTCTTCGGCTTCGACAATTGGATCGAACCCTGGTGGATACAGCCGTTGGACAATCCATTGTGGATACTCATCGTGCCAATGGTGTTCGGCATCGGTCTCATCCTGCTGGGGATTGTGATGTCCGGCGTGGAGTCGCGCTGGCGCGGCG
>JACRMO010000238.1 GCA_016214925.1 Gammaproteobacteria bacterium | reverse complement strand
CGTCCGCATCCTTGCCGATTGGCAGGAAGTAGGTAGCTCCAACATAGTCGATGCCGCAGATAAATTCGTCGTGGCTGAAGCCGAACACGTCGACGGTCATCTGACAGGCGTACATCTTCACATCCGCCTCGATGCACAGCTCACGCAGTTCTTCGACGGTGGCGACGCCCTTGTTCTTGAACGTCTTCTTCATCAGGCCGGTGGCCACCTTCTCGAAGCCGGGGATGCCGGCCATGATCAGGTTCGGCATCGGCCAGGTGAAGCTCTGGAACCATTTCGGGCCAAACGGCATCTTCATCGGCATCGCCGGGTTGCCCAGCGGGCTGACCTCGGAGGGGATTTCCTTCTTCAGCAGCAACAGACCGTAGAAGGTGAAGAAGATGCTGGCGTTCCAACCCAGCGCGGCGGCGGTGGAGGCCAGGATGAACGGGGGATAGGCCCAGTCCAACGTACCCTTGGTGGCGATGATGGCCAGCGATGGCGTTTTGTTGGCTTCGATCGTCGCCAGCTTGCTCGGCAGCAATTCATCCAACTTCTGATTCAGCCAAGCATCCATATTGGCGTTCGGGGTTTCGATAGGAGCATTCATGGCAGCGTACCTCGTGTGTTGGAACAGCGAACTGGGGTTTGACTCAATAGCCGTACTCGCCTATCCATGCCCCGCGGTGAAAATCGATTTCTACCCAGCGCGGTAGAAAGGCTTGGGGTCGCGTCACCGGCATGGTTTCCATAGGCGGTGCGTCGGGGCTGTTTGCCATTGAGCAGTGCTGTGTCGTGACCGGATGGAAATGCACATGCACGTGGTCCAGGATTCGGGTATGTGAATCCGGCAGACTGTCGGTACTGGGCGGCGCGGCGTGGAAACGAACGGCCTTGCGCACGAAGCAGCTGAAATACAGTTCCAGTTCGATGGTCAGCGGGGTTTGCAGCGTAGCTGCGGCCGCGATGGCGGCGGGACTGAAATGGATGTGCAGCACTCGACCGTACAGGCGTGCTTCCAGATGCTGCCCTTCCGAGGCTGGCATGAGCAATTGGCGCAATTGTGTGTACCAGTGCGGGCGGCTCTGCTCATCGCCCACGCCGGACAGCAGTTCGCGACTGTCATCAATCTGCATATCCAAGCTCCTTAGATGTTGATGAGAAGACGATGGCGGTGGAAAACATACCAGTCGGTATGTAAAATAGACCCTGACCTTGAGGTCTGTCAAGCCCAGAGATGAGCGATTGTATCTGGCTGACGCTCTGGGATGATGTGCCTGAAGTTGCAGAAGCCGGGTATCACAAGGGAAGCGCCGTTCGCCGGACCAACGTTATGAATACTGTCATCGAGTCTAAGCACCGCCTTGAGCGGAAGCCGGATAAAACCCGGCGCCTGATCCTGGAGGCGGCCTATCAAGAGATCTATCACCATGGCTACCAGGGCATGCGTCTGGATGTCGTACTCTCGGCCACCGGTTTGACCAAGGGCGCTCTGTACCACCATTTCCCGAACAAACAGGCGCTCGGCTATGCCGTTGTCGACGAGGTCATTTACGGGTTGGTTCAGCAGCTATGGACTCAGCCGCTGGCTGCCAGTGAGGAGCCGCTGGGCACGCTCATTCACTTCATCGGACATATAGGTGAGATTTTCGGCCCCGACATCGCGACCTATGGCTGTCCGGTGAACAACCTCGCACAAGAAATGTCGCCGATCGACGAAGGCTTTCGCATTCGTTTGGATCAGGTCTATCTGAAATGGCGCGGTGATATCCAGCAGGCCTTGGAACGCGCGCAACGCAGCGGCGATCTGCGCGGTGATCTCAACTGCGGCCATCTCGCCAACTTTGTGCTGGCGTCGATCTCCGGTTGCATCGGCGCGGCGAAGAACGCACAGAGTCTCGAACAGCTGCAGAACTGCGGCGCAATGCTGGTGGATTACCTGCAATCCTTGCGCACGCCGTAACGTGACGCGCTTGCCTCGCCTACTGCGGTGATTGTTTCGCCAGTGCGCAACGCTGTTCGTAGGCGCTGCGGGCGATGGCTACGTCCTGCAGAAACACCCCCAACTCATGCAGTCGTAACGCCTGCGGCCCGTCGACCAGGGCTTTTTCCGGCGCCGGATGAAAATCCACCAGGATCATATTGGCACCGGCGATCACGCCCTGTGCGGTGACGTGCATGACGTCGAGGATGCCGTCCGGTCCGCGGTCGCGCGTGCCGACCGAGTGCGAGGGATCGATGCACACCGGCATACGCGTGAGGCGCTTGACCACCGGCACATGCGCGAAGTCGACGAAGTTGCGATGCGGATCGCCCATGTTGGTTTTCATACCACGCAGACCGAAGATCACCTTGCGGTTGCCCTCGCTGGCCAGATATTCCGCGGCGTTGAGCGATTCCTCCAGGGTGATACCGAAACCCCGTTTCAGCAGTACCGGCATGTCCTGTTGCCGGCCGACTGCCTTGAGCAGTTCGAAGTTCTGGGTGTTGCGCGTGCCGATCTGCAGCAGCACTCCCGTCGGACGTCCGGTCAGTTCCAATGCGTCGCGGATCTCACGCACATGGTTCTCGTGCGTGACCTCCATGGCGATGACTTTGATGCCGTACTTGCCGGCAAGTTCGAACACATAGGGCAGACACTGTTTGCCATGACCCTGGAAGGCGTAGGGACTGGTGCGCGGTTTATAGGCGCCCATGCGCGTGCATACTTGTCCGTGTTGCTGCAAGGCTTGCAGCATGCGTTCCACATGCTCGGGATTGTCCACCGCGCACAGGCCGGCGAAGACATGGAGATTGTCCTGGCTGAACGTCACGCCGTTATACTCGAACGAACTCGGGCGTGCATCGTCACGGTGGCGACCCAGGATGCGGTATTCCTGAGATATGCGCACCACACGCTCGACGGTAGGCAGGGTGCGCATGTCATCGACGGACAAGGCCGCGGTATCACCGATCAGGTAGATCTCGGTCAGTGTCTGCTGCGTACCGACCTCCTGATGAACCCGGGAGCGGATATTCGGCAACCGGGCGAGGTAGTCGATGAGCTGCTGGTAGGGTACGCCCTGCGGATCAGTATTGGGTTCGAGGATGAGGATCATGTGCGTGCTGCGTCCGTTCGGTTGCCGCGGCACCGGCAGATGACGGGCCGCTGGGTTAGAATGCCCTGACGGGCGTGTATACCTTAACCGACTCCGGGCAAGTTGCAATGACAACCACACAAGAACAGTTCGACCGTGACTGGCTCGCCTTTGACCGGGCGCATGTCTGGCATCCCTACAGTTCGATGACTGCACCAATCGCCACGTTTCCGGTCGTTGCGGCGCAGGGGGTACGTATCCGCCTGGAGGATGGACGCGAGCTCATCGACGGCATGGCCAGTTGGTGGTCGGCCATCCATGGTTATAACCATCCCGTTCTTAATCAGGCCTTGCGCGACCAGCTCGATGCCATGGCCCATGTCATGTTCGGCGGGCTGACCCACAAGCCCGCCGTGCAACTTGCGGCCCGCCTGATCGATATCACGCCGGCGCCGTTGCAGCATGTGTTCTTTGCTGATTCCGGGTCGGTGGCGGTCGAAGTCGCCATCAAAATGGCCATACAGTATTGGTATGCTCAGGGACATACCGAACGCACCAAACTGCTGACGATCCGCAGTGGTTATCACGGCGACACCTTTGCAGCCATGAGCGTCTGCGACCCGGTCGGGGGTATGCATGAGCTGTTCAGCGGTATTCTGCCCAAACACCTGTTCGTGCGTGCGCCGCAATGCCGCGACGATGCGGAATGGACGGAAGCGGAGCTGGCCGAGGTCCAGCAGATTCTCGCCCATCAGGCACACGAAATTGCGGCGGTGATTCTGGAGCCTATTGTCCAGGGCGCAGGGGGAATGCGCTTCTATTGCCCACAGGGAAATTATTCGCCTGCGAACATGCCGACATCACACCGGATATTCTATGCCTCGGCAAGGCGCTGACGGGTGGCTACATGACCTTGGCGGCAACGCTGGCCACACAACGGATCGCGCACGGAATTTCCGATGCCGACCCGGGCGTCTTCATGCATGGTCCCACCTTTATGGCCAATCCGCTGGCCTGTGCAGTGGCGAATGCGAGTATCGACCTGCTATTGAGCGGTCCCTGGCAAGCTCGGGTAGCTGCAATTGAAGCAGGACTGGAGCATGGCTTGGCGCCGTGCCGCGATTTTGCGCATGTCCGAGACGTGCGTGTCCTCGGTGCCATCGGTGTCGTGGAACTTGATCATCCAGTCGACATGCATTGGATGCCTGCTGAATTCGTCAGCCGAGGCGTGTGGCTCAGACCGTTCCGCAACCTGGTTTATGTGATGCCGCCGTATGTGATGTCCGTGGACGATCTGAATACGCTCACGCGTGCGATAGTCGAAGTCATCAGTTTGTCTGGCAGCCGTGTGTAGGTTCAGTGGTTCAGCACGCCCAGAATTGCCGCGACACTTGCATCCAGCGTACCGGTGGTGATGCGGTAACTCTGGCAGTGGCGGGCAATATCAAGCGCCGCATCCAGGCCATCCTGAGCGTGACTCAATGGATTGAGCGCATTCGCATAGATCAACATGCCGGCCTCAGCGGCACTGATTGCGGTTAGCGTCGGCGCATGGTCAACGCCCAAATGCTGGACATGAAAAATTGCCCTTATTGGTGTAGGTGTATGAACCACGGAGCCGGGCAGTTGTTCCACCGGAACATGCAGCGTTGGGTGGGTACGCAACACATCTCGGGGCAGCGCATAGGGTGGCAATGGTTCTGATTTCAAACATAGCGCATGCGGGTAGGGCTGTACCCTGTATTGTTGGAGATCAATGGGCGCAAGCTCGTCACTCAAATAACCGCAGCCGTGATGAAGCAATCCCCAGCATGTCGTCGATTTACCATTGCCGGAACGACCTATCAGCAGAAATGCACTGTCTTGGTACATGAGGGCTGCGGCGTGCATGAAATAGAGATGCGGCCGGCGTTTCTGCGCCTCGATGGTAAGATCTTTCTCGAGCATGAAAATCAATTCAGCCGCATCTAGATCTTTCCACTGATGGGTCGATTTCGCTTCGATGCGTTGTAAACAATAGCCAGCAGCATCACGCGAAATTTGATAGGCCATATCGGGGGCTGCACTGATCGAGGAACTTATGACGAATGCGGAGTAATTGGCGATGATAAGTTTGCAGGCTTCTTCATCGGTGCAGGTGATTTCTATTTGCAGTCCGAACAGGTTCAAGTGCGACAATGGGTGGTCTCGGTATGTAGGTGGGAGCGTATAGCAGAACGGGCCCAAAAGGGCCCGTTCTATAGGATGCAATGCTAATCAGCGATGACGTCCTCGTCTGATAAAGTGACTTACGTTGTTACCAGGGTTCCCTGGGCCTGTGCCGGGACCATCGTTGATGGGTGGATTTCCCGGTGGTTGCGGATCTAATCCATTGCCCACACCGTTGTTACCATGAACATTACCCGTCAATCCGGAGCCGGATGCATAGAATGCCGGGAGTACTGTTAAGCTCGCAATTGCCGGCGGCATGTATGCGAGCTTTTTGATGAATTCACGGCGTGACTTACTGCTAGTCTCCATTCTGTCGTCCATAAGTCCTCCCGCTGACCAATAGACTGTACTAATGCCTTACCATTCATATCTTAATATCTACGCAAATTGATACTGGCACACGACTGACAGTGTGTCAATTTGACGCCTACATATTTGTCTCCATAACGACTACGGGCCCGATAGGGCCCGTAGTCACAACTTCATAAACGGCTTTGTATAGTTCAGCGATGGAAACGGTTGAAGAAATTATTCAAGATGCTGCCGCCTGTAGTACCCGTCAACCCAGAGCCCGAAGCGTGAAACGCCGGGAGCACAGTCAGGGTAGCGACCGCCGGCGGTATATACGCCAGCTTCTTTATGAAATCACGACGCGATTTGCTGTTCTTATCCGTATTCTTGTCCATAGTCTTCCCCCCAGTTTAAGTGGATTGAATTAACCCCAGGTCTCGGAAGTTTCCGAGCACTGCAGTGACATCCGCTGCCGCCTTTTCAGAATCGACTTCGAATGCCGCCACCATCGCTTGCACAATATCCTGTACCGAACAATTGCGTTG
>JACRMO010000018.1 GCA_016214925.1 Gammaproteobacteria bacterium | reverse complement strand
GGTTGCATCAACGGATTTTCCACGACCGGCGGTTCCGAAGGACTGGGTCTGCGCACCACCCGCTCGGTGGTGTTGTGCATCGCCGCGATTGTGGTGGCCGATATGATTTTCACATTCTTCCTGAGCCGATGAGCCGATGAATGCCGTGTCCGCCAGCGTCGTTCCCGCGCCTGCCGCGCCCCCGGTGATCCAGCCGGTGATCCAGGTCGAGAATTTGGTGACCTATTACGACGAGCGACGCATTCTCGACGATGTGTCGTTGGACGTGGCGGCCGGCGAGATTCGCGTGATCATGGGTGGCAGCGGCTCTGGTAAGTCCACGCTGCTGCGGCATCTGCTCGGTTTGAACCAACCCAGCTCCGGCACCATCCGGCTGTTCGGCCAGGACCTCAGCCAGCTCGGCGGTCAGGCCTTGTTCGAGTTGCGCCGCAAGATGGGCGTGTCGTTCCAGGGCGGCGCCTTGTTCAATTCCATGACCGTCGGCGAGAACGTGCAGTTTCCGCTGCGCGAACATACGCGGCTGGATGACAACACCATCCGCATCATGAGTCGCATGAAGCTGGAAGTGGTCAATCTGGCCGGCTACGAAGATCTGCTGCCGGCGCAATTGTCCGGCGGCATGGTCAAACGCGCCGCGTTGGCGCGCGCGATTGTGATGGACCCGAAACTGCTGTTCTTCGATGAGCCGTCCGCCGGTCTGGATCCGGTGGTGTCGGCGGAACTCGACGAGTTGATCCTGCGTCTGCGCGAGTCGATGAACATCACCATTGTGGTGGTCACGCACGAACTGGACAGCGCCTTCAAGATCGCCGACAAGATCACGGTGCTGGATCGCGGACGGATTTTGCTGACCGGCAGTGTCGATGAAGTGAAGGCCTCGACCAATCCGCGGGTGAATGCACTGATCAACCGCATTCCGGACAACGAACCGGTCGACGTCGACGACTATTTGCGGCGTCTTACCCGAGTGGATTGAGCATGAAACGCGACAACATCAATTATCTTGCGGTCGGCAGCTTCGTTTTGGCGGGGCTGGTCGTGCTGCTGGTGGTGCTCTACAAACTCACCGGCAGGGTCGGCGACAGCGAGCCTTACCATGCGTATTACGGCAACATCACTGGGCTGACGGACGGCTCGCGCGTAACCTACGAAGGCTATCAGGTCGGTTTCGTCGACGGCGTGGAACCGGAGCAGACAGCGGAAGGCACACGCTACCGCGTCGAGATGCGCATCAAACACGGCTGGCGGATTCCGACTGACAGCATCGCGCGCATCTATGCCGCGGGCTTGCTGGCCGGAACGGTCATCAATATCGAGGAAGGCAAGCGCCGTGACTATTTGCAGGCGAATGCCGAGATCCCTGGTCAGCAGGGCGCCGATATGTTTGCCGCGCTGAGTACGGTTGCGAGTGACATCGGTGGTCTCACGCAGGATACGATCAAGCCCTTACTGGAAAATCTCAACCGTCAGGTCACCGGCCTTGGCGGCGAGCTGGGGACGCGCGTGCCGCGTATCCTGACCGATGTCGAGTCAATGGTGAACAAGCTCGACAAGAGCGCGGATGGACTGACCAAAATGCTCAACGCGAGCAATACCCAGCGTGTGGGCAATATCATCGGCGATGTCGAGACGACCGCGCATAATTTCCATGCGCTGTCCGCCAGCCTGCAGGGAACCCAGGCACAATTGGATACCTTGCTGCAGGATGCGCAGGGCCTGGTTGGGGGCAATCAGGAAGACCTGCGCGCCGCCGTGCTGGGTTTGCGCAATGCGCTGGACAGCGTGTCCCGCGAGGTCGATGGCATTCTCTACGACCTGCAAGGCGCAAGCCGCAATATGAACGAATTCAGCCGCGAGCTGCGCGGCAATCCCGGACTGTTGCTGAACGGGCATCCGGCCGAGGACAAAGGAGTGAACGGTGACTGAGTCTGTGTTGACCCGGTGGGTCGCGATCCTCGCGGTAAGTCTGCTGCTGGGCGGTTGTGCGGCTGGGTCGCGCATCCCGGAGGACAGCTTCTATCGATTGGAGCAGGTCGCGCCTGCGGCAAAGTTGGCAGCGCCGGTATTGGATGGAATTCTCATGGTTCAGGGTGGAGCCGCGGCGCCCATTTACCGCGATCGCGCGTTGCTCTACAGCGAGTCGGATGCGCCCGGTCGACTCCAGCGTTATCACTATCAATACTGGATCGATACGCCATCGCAGTTGCTGCAGCGCAGTCTGGCCGATTATCTGCGCGAGGCGGGTATCGCAAGCAACGTCGTGCTGCCGGAAGAAGGTGTCGATGCGCGTTACCGTTTGCGTGTGGACATCGAACGTTTCGAGCACGTGCGTGGCCGCAGCGGTGGGCAGGTCGTGGTCACCCTGCGCATGACGCTGGCGGAGCGCGCCTCGGGCACGTTGTTGGCGCAGGAATCCTTACAGGGGAGTGCTGCGGTGCAAGGGAATGACTTCCCGGCCGTCGCCGCGAGCTATCAGCAGGTGGTTGTGGATCTCTACGGCCGCATTCTGGAGCGGTTGCGCAGCCTAGAACCAGCCGACAAGTAGTCGGGGTTCCGCCCCGTTCGAACCAGACCGAAGCTTCAGTCGCAGTCAATCCTGTGAGCGTGCCGCCTGCCGCGAAGGCGCCTGAGTTATCAGGTGCAGCGGCTCCGGGATCGCGATGCCATAACCCTGCGCATAATCCACGCCGAGTCGCCGCAGCGTGTCGAGGATCGCGCTGTTCTCGACGTATTCGGCGATCGTCTGTATTCCCGCTACATGCCCGATCTGGTTGATGGATTCGACCATGGCAAGATCCATGGCGTCGGTTTCGATATTGCGGACAAAGCTGCCGTCGATCTTCAGGTATTCCACACGGAGATTTTTCAGGTAACCGAACGAACTGAGGCCGCTGCCGAAATCGTCCAGCGCGAAGCGGCAGCCGCGTGCCCGCAGGGTGCTGATAAAGTGGATGGCGCGAGACAGGTTGATGATGGCGCAGGTTTCGGTGATTTCAAAGCAGATATGACTGGGGTCGATCTCCTGGCTGCTGAACTCTTGCAGCACGAAGGGCAGAAAGCCATCGTCGCAGAGCGATTGAGCGGAAAGATTGATGGCGATGGTGCAGGTGTCGGGGGCGGCGCACAGTACAGAGTGTCGGAACGTGTGCAGTGTCTGGCGCACGACCCAACGATCGATCTCGACCATGAGGTTGTAGCGTTCCGCAGCGGGAATGAAAGCCGTTGGCGTGACCAATGCGCCGTTTTCGTCGAGCATGCGCACCAGAATCTCGGTGTGTACGTTGTATACCCGGCCCTGCAAGGCGCTGATGGGTTGGTGATAGAGGATGAAGCGGTCATCTTCCAAGGCCTGTTTTATACGATGTGCCCAGTGCATCTCGGTGGTTCTGTGCGCGGCGGCATCGTCGTCGCCCTGATGGATGTGAATGCGGTTGCGACCCTCGTCCTTGGCCACGTAGCAGGCCGCATCGGCCGAACTCATGAGGTCGTAGAGCGTGAGTTTGTCGGACGTGATAGGCACGATGCCGAAACTGCCGCTGATGTTGAATGTCTTGCCTTCCCAGACAAAGCCGGTGGCGACCAGGGTGTGGCGGATGCGTTCGACGATGTGCGTGGCGGATTCCGCCGTGCAACGGCTGAGCAGTAGAGCGAACTCATCGCCGCCCATGCGCGCAAGCAGGTCGGCTTCCCGGAGTTGTGATTGCATGGCCCGGGAGACCTGCTTGAGCAGTTCGTCGCCGGCCAGATGTCCACAGGTGTCGTTGATGAGCTTGAACTGGTCGAGATCCAGATAACACAGCCAGTCTGGCTCATCGGTGTGCGTGGGTGCGTGGCCCAGTGTCGTCGCCAGATGGTGTTCGAATTCACGCCGATTCATCAACCCGGTCAGCATATCGTGCCTGGCCTGGTAAGCGAGTTCGCTGGCGATCAGCCGCATCTGACTGACATCGCGGAACACCAGCACGGCGCCGGTGGCGGTGTTGTGCGTCTGATTGAAGATGGGCGCGGCGGTATATTCGATGGCGAAGCTGCGTCCGTTGCCGTTCTTGAGCATGACATCGCTGTCGGTGGTGACGCTCCGCTGTTCTTGTAGCGCCAGTATGACCGGGTCGAGGAGAGAGTTATCCCCGGGTTCTCGGTAGGCTGCAAATACCTTTGCGATGGGTTGTCCGATGGCGCTCTGCGCGCTCCAGCCGGTCAGCCGCTCGGCCTCGGGGTTGATTTGCGTGATGCGCCCCTGAACATCGGTGGTGATAACGCCGTCGCCGATCGAGTGCAGGGTGATCTGGGCATGTTCGGTGGCGGCATACAGATGCTGTTCGGTATTGGTGATACGTCGCATCGCGAAGCGTGCGATGGCAACGCCAAGTACCGCGATGCCGATCATCAACGCCAGGATGGAGACGAGGGTGTGGCGGTAGTCCTGCCGCGCATCGCGTAAGGACTTTGCGGCGGCCTCGGCCTGGATATCCAGTAGTCGGGACAACAATTCGAAGGTTTTGCGTTGCCCGGGCATGGCCTGTTGCTGCAGCATCTCGTTGGCGCGCGTCTTGTCGCCCGCCAGGATGAGTTCGGCGATTTGCAGGTGCAGATCGCCGACGGTGGCGGTGAGCTTGCCCTGTTCGTCGAGCAGCCGGCGTTCCTCCGGCGTGAGCGCCTGTTGCAGCAGTTGCATGCGCGCGTTGGCGAAGGTGGCACCGTTGTTGTTGATCTTCATCCATTCCTCGTCCTGAAGAAACGGATCGTCCAGAATCAGCATATTTTGCAGGTTCACCGTGCGCTCGCGGGCCGCGGTGCGCATTTGGTGGATGAGAGTCGACTTGGTATTGTTGGCGTTGACTAGGTGATCGATGCGGCGGTTGCTGTTGTTGAGCATGAGCAGGCTGACGATGACGACCGCGAACGTCAGCCCCAGGCTGGTGGCGAAACCAAGACTGAGGACGCTTCGGGTGGAATGTCGCTGCATAGCGATCGGGTGCCCTGGGTTGAGGGGTGGGGTATGCCGGGGTCCGTCCGGGTGCCGCTTGCTACGCGCTTCTTATAGCAGGATTTGCCTATCAACCATAGGCGGTGCGTTCCGTTTAAACTTTAGTTCAAGAAAGCGGCGTCGCCGGAAATCCCCCACTTGCCATGAGTGAAGGTATCGATGTTGGAAGTGATCGCACAAATGGGTGTCCTGATCGGCGCCGGCATCGTGCTGCGGCTGGCGCGGCCGGACGGGCGCGATCCGGAACTGCTGCGGCGCGGACTCACCGACATCGTTTATTACCTGCTGCTCCCGGCGCTGGTGCTGGGCGCTTTATGGCGTACCGAACTGGGCTGGGACAGCGTGCGCATCGCCTGGTTGGCGGCCACCGGTGTAGTGGCGGCGCTGTGGCTTGCCGGTGTCGGTTGCCGCTTGTGTCGGGTGGAGGCGCCGACCCGTGGTGCCCTGATGCTGGCGGCCGCGTTTCCCAATGTCACCTATCTCGGATTGCCGGTATTGGAGGCGACCTTCGGTCCGTGGGCGCGTGGCGTTGCCATCCAATATGATCTGTTCGCATGCACACCATTGTTGTTGACGTTGGGGATTCTCACAGCACGTAAATACGGTACCGCTAGCGCCTCGGATGCGACAGGTATAGGGCGATCGTTGTTGCAGGTTCCGGCGCTGTGGGCGGCGGTGTTCGCCGTGGTGTTGAATCTCAGTGGCGTTCCGGCACCGGCAATGGCCGATGCGCTGTTACGTCTGCTCGGTAATGCGGTGCCGCCGCTGATGCTGATCGCCTTGGGTCTGGGCCTGCGCTGGCAGGGGGCCGGGTCACGCCAATTGCTGCGCGTCGCGCCCGTGCTGGCGATCCAATTGGTGTTGATGCCGTTGCTGGTCTGGGGGCTGGCCCTGGCCACGGGCTTGGATCAGCGCCTGTTGGCGCCGGTGGTGCTGGAGGCGGCCATGCCGAGCATGGTGTTGGGTATGGTGATCTGCGATCGCTATGGCTTGGACGCGACCATCTATGCCACGGCGGTCACGCTTTCCACGGCGCTGTCGATGCTTACGCTGCCGTTGTGGTACCGCATCCTGGTGTGAGAACGGTCGAAGGGCATACACTGATAGCGTAGCCAGACAGCGTTGGGCAGGGAACCCGAGACACCGTATGGTCAGCGTGAAAAAAACCGGCCCCGGTCACGATCCAGCCACCGGCAGTGTGGACGATAGCGACGCGCGTTGGCTGCGCAGTTTGGCCGACGCGCGGCCGCAGGCCGAACGCGAACTGTTGGCGCGTGCCCTGGAGCTCGCGCGCCGCGCCCACACCGGCCAGCAACGTCACTCCGGCGAACCTTATCTATCGCATGTGCTGGCCGTCGCCGAGATCCTCAACGATCTGAATCTGGATTACGAAACCCTCGCGGCGGCGCTTCTGCACGATACCGTGGAAGATACGACGGTCACGCTCACCGACATCGAGAAGACGTTCGGCGCGCCGGTCGCACGACTGGTCGATGGCGTAACCAAGATGGGGCGCATCGGCCGTCTTCAGGAAGTCCAAGGCGGCCGCCGCGAGCAACAGGATGCCGAGAGTCTGCGCAAACTGCTGTTGGCAATGGTCGACGATGTGCGCGTGGTGCTGATCAAGCTCGCCGATCGGCTGCACAATATGCGCACGCTGAAATATCTGGATGAAACGCGCCAGGTGCAGATTGCGCGCGAGACGCTGGATATCTATGCGCCGCTCGCCAACCGACTGGGCATCGGGCAGATCAAATGGGAGCTCGAGGATCTGTCCTTGCGCTATATCGACGCGGACAGTTACCGCGAGATCGCCGCGCACCTCGACGAACGGCGTATCGATCGCGAACGCTTTATCGACCGCGTGGTGCGTCAATTGCAGCGCGAACTGGAGGCCGTGGGCGTTCAGGCCGAGGTTAGTGGTCGACCGAAACACATCTACAGCATCTGGCGCAAGATGCAGCGCAAGAACCTGCCTTTCAACCAGATATTCGATGTGCGCGCGGTGCGCATCATCGTCGAAAACGACGCCGATTGTTATGCGGCGCTCGGTGTGGTGCACAGTCTGTGGCACCACATCCCCAAGGAATTCGACGACTACATCGCCAACCCCAAGGAGAACAACTACCGCTCGCTGCACACGGCGGTGGTCGGTCCCGGCGGGCAGACCATGGAAGTGCAGATCCGTTCGCGCGATATGCACGAGCATGCCGAATTGGGTATCGCCGCCCACTGGCATTACAAAGAGGGCGGACGCTTCGATTCCGGCATCGAACAGCGCGTCGCCTGGTTGCGGCAGTTGCTGGAATGGAAAGACGAGGAATCCACGGCCAGCGATTTCGTCGACCGCTTTAAATCGGAAAGTGGCGGCGAGCGTGTGTATGTGCTGACCCCGCAGGGTCGGGTCGTCGATCTGCCGCAAGGGGCGACGCCGTTGGATTTTGCCTATTACGTCCACACCGATATCGGGCATCGCTGCCGCGGCGCCAAGATCAACGGGCGCATCGTGCCGTTGACGTACGAGTTGCACAACGGCGAACAAGTGGAAATCCTCACCACCCGTCTGGGCACACCCAGTCGCGATTGGTTGAATGTCCATCTGGGCTTTCTCAAGACCTCGCGCGCGCGCGCCAAGGTGCGGCATTGGTTCCGCCAACAGGATTACGACAAGAATGTCGCGGCGGGGCGCACGGTGCTGGACCGCGAACTCAATCGGCTCGGCATGGGCAATTGCAATTGGGAAAACCTCGCCGAACGTCTGCACTGCCCGAATGTTTCGGACATGCTCTCGGCCATCGGCAACGGCGATCTGAGCACGGCGCAACTGGCGGGTGCAGCGAATGAGCTGGCACTGCCCGGCAGCGAGGAATTCGTCCCGGCTCGGCCGGCGCGTAGTGTCGATGCCGGTGATACGGGCCTGCGCATCGAAGGCGTCGGCAATCTCCTCACGCAGATAGCGAAGTGCTGCCGGCCGGTGCCGCAGGATCCGATCATCGGCTATATCACCCGCGGTCGCGGCGTGACGATTCATCGCCGCGATTGCCCCAATGTGCTGCGCATGGCAGCGGAAGAACGCGAACGTCTGCTGGAGGTGGATTGGGGGGGCGCCGCGAGCGAGGTGTATCCGGTGGAGATCGAGATACTGGCCTTCGACCGTTCCGGTCTGCTGCGCGACATCACCTCGGTGCTGGCCAACGAGAAGGTCAACGTCATCGGCGTGAACACCTACACCGACAAGACCGACTACGCCGCGCACATGCGCCTGACCCTGGAGATCCGCGACATCGGCGAGTTGAGCCGCGTGCTCGGCCGCATCTTAGGAGGCGGTTGCTCTATCCACTGGGCTACCGGGGCGATGGATAAACAAAAAAGCCGGAACGTTGCCCGGCTGCTGGGATTGGCGAAGGCGTGGCGAATACCCGTCTGAAAGCCAAAGCCGCATACGCCGTGCAGTATACCCGGCTTTATGCTCGCGCCAAGCCTGTGCGCTGAACGATTCTGGATGACATCGCCAAATGCGCGCCGTGGTGCCCATACATGTTGGTGCGCGTTGGCTAAACGGCTGCTCGAAAATTGTGGGCTATAGTGAAACGAGTATTTATTTTCCCATATCATTATGTTGGCGTGAGCACGAGTGTGGTCGTCAGGCACATGACGACGGTGAAGGACTCCCCGGCGGGTAGACGTAAGTCGGCCAGTCTTTGTGAAACGGACAGCAACCCATGAGGCCACCATGAGCGAGAATAGCGAACCGTCCAGTCAAGAAGCGCCGCGTGAAAATCCCGCGATGGGGCAGATCGTCGGCTACCTCAAGGATTACCCCTTCCTCCTCATCACCATCGCCGGCCTGCTGATCCTGTCCGGCATCCTCATCTTCGATATTGAGAAGCTCAAAGAATTCAAATGGCTCATCTATGGCGTGGTGCTGGGGCCGCTGAGCATCCAGTTTTTCATGGAGTATCAGAAGATCGCCGCGCGCCGCGCGGCCGAGCGCGACGTCACCGCAGCGTCCCCTGCGGTAATGATATCGACGCCCGCCCCGGCACCTGTGCCGATTGCGACATTGCCCTACAGCAACAAGGCCCTGTGGGGTCTTGCCCTGATTGTCATGATCCTGCTCGCCCTCAATGAAACGTCTGCGGAAGAGTTC
>JACRMO010000237.1 GCA_016214925.1 Gammaproteobacteria bacterium | reverse complement strand
TCGGACACTTCGAAATAGCCTTCGGCGGTGAGCTTTTTCTTCAAATCGTTCCAGTATTTGCGAGGCCGATCGCCTCCAACCAGAACCGCGACCACGTCGATGATCGAAAACCACCACTCACCCTCGTGAAACGCCTTACGTATTTGCCGGCCTTCGAACAGGGCGGGCTTGAATGTTCCTTCAGTATTCATGTTGGCTTCCTTGCGTTGCTCCAGCGGCCAAGGCTGACGTCGTCGACAACCTCCTGGTCATTCCCCCACCCTGCTGCCGCCAGTTGGTAAGGCCCATGTTGGGCTTGCCATGCGGACTTCGACGCAGATGCCGTCGTCAATGGTGAAATAGGCGGAAACAACCGACAGTGCGTTGTCCTTGGCAATCTTCTCGACCAGGAAGTCCGCAACTTTCCCTCGGCCATGGTTATCCCGAATGCCGTGACTATTTGTCTTATTGATTGTCGTCATTAAAAATGCTGCCCCGACCAGCCTTCATTCGGCGAGCTTCTATTTATAGGGTATCGATAACACCGACCTGAGCCGGCTCGAGCTGCACATCCTACGGAATGGCGGAAACCGGGTAAACACACACGGTTCACGTCAGGCGGGAAACCGGCTCAAACTCAAATGGGGTGTATCAGGGCTTTCCCGCCAACCGCTGATGCAGCGGACTGTGCCGCGGGAAGTGCGCGCGCAGGAATTCCATCTGATCGGCGAGCACGCGCTTGCCTTGCAGATAGATGTATTCGGCGTGGGTGGGCGTGAAGGGCACGGCGAGCAGTTCCATGCGCGCCTGTTCCGGGCGGCGGCCGGCCTTGTGGTTATTGCAGCGTTTGCAGGCGGTGACGACGTTGTTCCAGGCATCGGCGCCGTCTTGGCTCAGCGGCGTAACGTGATCGCGCGAGAGATCGCTGTCGCGGAAATGTTCCCCGCAATACAGGCACAGATAGGCATCGCGTTTGAACAGCGCCGGGTTGTTGAGCGGCGGCATGTAGCTGTCGCGATCGCGACTGAGGGCGTGATTGCTGCCGTAGGTGGCGATGATGGAATTGAGATCGAGCTGGCTGCGCAGGCCGGTGAGGGCGTTGGTGCCGCCGCGCACGCGGACCAAAGTGGTCCCACAGGCGTAGGCCACCTGCCCTAGATGATAAAGGCGCACGGCGTCCCGGTAATTGACCCACTCCAGCGGCATACCGGCGGCGTCGGTGCGCAGAATCTGATGCTTCAGACTGAACACAACAACCTCCCGCGGCTGCCTGCCTTTATGTCAGAAACGTCGGCAAAAGTAAACTTTAATAAATCAGTCACTTTTGCCGCATCGGTCGCAGCTTCGCACGCTGACATGCGGGCCGCATCCGTATTCAATCACCGCAGGGATTCCGGTATCATGGCGCACTTTTCATGCGCGGTTCGGCGGAGTTCTCCGGCCGCCGGGCGGCACTCTGCGTCGCTCTCGTTTTTTTGTTGCCCTGCGCACCCCACGCGCAGCGCCGACATCCCCGGCAGCCCTCTGTCGGACTTGGAGATTCAAAGCATGCCCATACGTGTGGCCGTACCCAAGGAAACCACGGCGGACGAACGCCGCGTGGCGTTGGACCCCATCGTCGCCGAACGCTTCAGCAAACTCGGCTGCGAGGTGCTGATCGAGGCCGGCGCTGGGGCCGGGGCGCGGCATGCCGATTCCGCCTATACCACCGCCAAGGCCATTGCCGACCGCCGCGAGTTGCTCGGCCAGGCGGATGTGCTGTTCAAGGTGCAGCCGCCCACCGAGGCCGAGGTCGACGCCCTCAAGGAAGGCGCGGTGGTGGTCAGCTTCATGCAGCCGCACAAGAACGCCGCGCTGATCGCCAAGCTGCGCGACCGCAAGATCACCTGCTTTGCCATGGAACTGATCCCGCGCATCTCGCGCGCCCAGAGCATGGACGCGCTGTCCTCGCAGGCCGCCGTGGCCGGTTACAAAGCCGCGCTGATGGCCGCCAGTCTCAGCGGACGCTTCTTCCCCATGCTGACCACCGCCGCTGGTACCATCCGCCCATCCAAGGTGCTGGTCATCGGCGCCGGCGTCGCCGGCTTGCAGGCCATCGCCACCGCCAAGCGCCTGGGCGCGATGGTCGAAGGCTATGACGTGCGCTCGGCGACCAAGGAACAGGTGCAATCACTGGGCGCCAAGTTCGTCGATACCGGCGTGGCCGCCGAGGGCACCGGCGGGTATGCGCGCGAGCTGACCGAGGACGAA
Organism: Gammaproteobacteria bacterium; assembly: GCA_016214925.1. Taxonomy (GTDB): domain Bacteria; phylum Pseudomonadota; class Gammaproteobacteria; order Thiohalobacterales; family Thiohalobacteraceae; genus JAHJQQ01. The sequence continues at coordinate 8,882 of JACRMO010000237.1, read as the reverse complement.
AAGACCAAACAGGCCGAGATCCTCGCCAAGCACATCGCCGCCGCCAATGCCGTCATCACCACCGCGTCTATCCCCGGCCGCCCGTCGCCGAAGATCATCCCGGCCAGCGTGGTCACGCAGATGCAGCCCGGCGCGGTGATTATCGACCTGGCCGCCGAGGGTGGCGGCAACTGCGAACTCACGCAACCCGGCGAGCAGATCGAGCACAACGGCGTGGTCATCTACGGCCCGCTCAACGTGCCCAGCATGCTACCGGTGCATGCCAGCGAGATGTACGCCAAGAACCTGCTGAATTTCCTGAGTCCGATGATCAAGAACGGCGAACTCATTTTGGACTGGAACGACGAGGTCATCCGCGACAGCGCGCTGACCCATGCCGGCGAAATCAAGCACGCGCCGACCCGCGCGCTGGTGGAAGGAGCACACTCATGATCGAAGGTTTCACCGCCCTCTATATCTTCATGCTGGCCGCGTTCACTGGCTACGAGGTGATCGCGCGCGTGCCGGTCATTCTGCACACGCCGCTGATGTCCGGCTCGAACTTCGTGCACGGCATCGTGCTGGTCGGCGCCATGGTCGCCATGGGCCAGGCCGACAGCGACATGGAACGCTTCATCGGCTTCCTCGGCGTGATGCTCGCGGCGGGTAATGCCGTCGGCGGCTACGTGGTCACCGAGCGCATGCTGGAAATGTTCAAGAGCAGCAAGGGAGCCGGCAAATGATTCAGCTGAGTTATTTCGCCGCGGCCGTGCTGTTCATCCTCGGCCTCAAACGCATGAGCTCGCCGGTCACCGCGCGCGGCGGCATCGTCTGGGCCGGCGCCGGCATGCTGGTAGCGACCATCGCCACCTTCTTCTGGCCAGACATGCACAACTTCGGGCTGATGATCCTCGCCATCGCCATCGGCGGCGGCGCAGCTTGGTACACCGGCAAGAAGGTCGCCATGACCGACATGCCGCAGATGATCGCCATCTATAACGGCATGGGCGGTGGTGCGGCGGCGGCCATCGCGGCGGTGGAACTGCTCAAGGGCGAGTTCCAAAGCCAGAGCTTCCTGGTGCTCGCTGTGATCGGTGCATTGATCGGCTCGGTGGCCTTCTCCGGTTCGATGGTCGCCTTCGCCAAGCTGCAAGGGCTGATGAAGAAATCCTTCCTCTTCCCCGGCCAGCAGAAAATCAATCTCATCGTATTCGCCGCGGCCATCGTCTATGGCGCGTTGCTGATGACCTCCGATTCGACCGGCGGCCTCGCGTTGTTCATCTTCTTCGCGCTCGCACTGGCCTTCGGCATCATGATGACCCTGCCCATCGGCGGCGCCGACATGCCGGTGGTGATCTCGCTGTACAACGCGCTCACCGGTCTGGCCGTCGCCTTCGAAGGCTTCGTGCTCGGCAACGCCGCGATGATCATCGCCGGCACGGTGGTGGGTTCCGCCGGTACGCTGCTCACGCAATTGATGGCCAAGGCCATGAACCGCCCGATCAGCAACGTGCTGTTCTCCGGCTTCGGCGCCAGCGGCGGCGAAGCGGCGGCCGACACCGGCGGCACGATGAAGGAAGTCGACGCCAGCGACGCCGCCGTGATGATGGCGTTTGCCAACAAGGTCATCATCGTGCCCGGCTACGGCATGGCCGTCGCCCAGGCGCAGCACAAGATCTGGGAATTCTGCAAACTGCTCGAAGATAAGGGCGTAACGGTGAAGTTCGCGATTCATCCGGTCGCCGGCCGCATGCCCGGCCACATGAACGTGCTGCTCGCCGAGGCCGGCGTACCCTATGACAAGATCTACGACCTCGAAGAGATCAACGGCGAATTCCCACAGGCCGACGTCGCGCTCATCATCGGCGCCAACGACGTGGTGAACCCGGTCGCGCGCACCGATCCCAACAGCCCGATCTACGGCATGCCGATTCTGGATGCCGACAAGGCCAAGAACGTCATCGTCGTCAAACGCGGCCGCGGCACCGGCTTCTCCGGCATCGAGAACGCGCTGTTCTATCTCGACAATGCGCGCATGCTGTACGGCGATGGCCAGGAAGTGGCGAATAAGTTGATTCAGGAAGTGAAGCAGTTGTAATTCGCGCTTCTGCTGCAAATAAAAAGGGCGCCGACTGGCGCCCTTTTTATTAAGAAAGCTCATCGTCAGCCACAGGCCCACTTTATCACAGACCCATATTCGCCCAGCTTGTTCTAGTTGCCTTAGTCAATACATGAATGAGAAGCACAACTTCGGATGGACTCTTAAAATCGTCTAGCAATCGATCAGTTTCCACTTGGATTTTGGTAATCAGGTTGTCATCTTCCAATAAACAATAGAATGGATCCTCTCCTTCTCTTGGAAGATCACCTGATGGAATCGCTGTAGGTTCTGAAGGAATTTTTAACGCATCAAACAATGTCTTGAGCCTATTATCAATGTCACCAGCTTGCGTGATTATTGAGCCTGGCGGCTCCGGACGAAGCAACGTGATCTTCAGCTCGGCAATTAAATTAAGTTTTTCGGTAACAAGCGGAGCAAAATGGAACCCATTAATGGTTCGGATAATTCCTACGTCGCCTTTGGCCGGCTCTTTTTCTAGAAGCTTGTGCCTTTCCTTAAGCGGCATTTGATGCCACAAGCTTTTTAGCTGCTCATGAAAATACCTACGAAGCTCCTGTTTATCTTTAGAGCCACGATTTGCCTTCAAATCACCGCGATAATAAAGAGTAAATTCCATAGCTCTCTTTTATGTATAAACATTTGATGTGTCGCATCAGAGACGACATTGAACATTTCAATAGTTAGATTCTTCACTCTCATGCGCACGCTTGGCTTCAACCCAATCGATTACATGCATCGCCCAATTCCGGTTACTATTGTCTACAAACCGAGTAATTGCACGCTCAGTAGCGTACAGGCCGGCGCATATCCAGAGCCAATCGGTATGGCCTGAGAACACGACTGCACCAATTGCACACCCAAACAGAACGATTTGCCATAATGAATGAATCCAGGTATCTCGATTGTAATGCTCTTGAAGCGCGGCATAGACTTCTGAGGAATCTCCATAATGGAATAGATTTTTATGTATAAGTTTTGCCATCGTCAGTCCTTTATTGGAATCCAACATTTAATTGACCATCATCATTCGAGAATCCGGGGCAGGTCTATTTTATAGTCACACAATCCCATACCAGCTTCTGCTACCAGTCACGCCGCAAGCTCAACGCGCACAGTACGGCCGAGACGCGCCTCAAGTGTGATGAGCATTTCGAGACTGAACTTGTCCCACTTGCCGCGCACAAGATCAGATACCCGCGACTGCGCGATACCAAGACGCTCGGCCGCCTCGGCCTGAGTAAGCTCGTTCTTCTCGATGTAGAGACGGAGGTCACTCATGAGGTTGGCACGCATTTGAAGTACCGCCGCCTCGGCCGGATCAAAGCCAAGATCAACGAAGACGTTTCCGCTGGATTTGGTGGTTTTCTTTTTCATGGCTTGCCCTCGATCTCTTTGTAACGTTGCTTCGCGATTTCGATATCCGCTTGTCGGGTTTTCTGCGTCTTTTTCTCGAAGGCATGAAGCACGTAGACGGCCTTCTCGAATTTGGCGACATAAATAACCCGCCACTCACCCTCCTTGTGAATGCGTATCTCCATGACTCCGGGCCCAATCGCCTTCATGGGCTTCCAGTCCGAGGGCATGAGCCCCATCTGGACGAAATTCAGTTCGAAGCCCGCGGCCCTGCCTTCTCACAGGCGCTTTAACGATGACGACCACCGATTTTTCTATTCTGGGCTTAGATGCCGCCTTGCTGGCCAATCTTGAATCCATGGGTTACCAGACCATGACGCCGATTCAGGCGCAAAGTTTGCCGGCCGTGTTGCAAGGCAATGACCTCATCGCTCAGGCCGAGACGGGCAGCGGTAAGACGGCTGCCTTTGGCATTGGGTTGCTTACTCGTCTGAACGCGCGCGACTTTAACGTGCAATCGCTGGTGCTCTGTCCCACCCGGGAACTCGCCGACCAGGTGAGCAAGGAAATACGTCGCATGGCGACCTTTATCCCGAACGTCAAATTGCTCACGCTGTGCGGTGGCATGCCCACTGGACCGCAGACGGGTTCGCTGGAGCATGGCGCGCATATCATCGTGGGAACACCCGGACGGGTGTTGAAACATCTACGTAAGGGCTCGCTCAAACTGAATGCGGTGAACACCCTGGTGCTGGACGAAGCGGACCGAATGCTGGATATGGGGTTTTACGATGACATTGCCGAGATCGTTGCCACAACACCCGACACCCGGCAAACTTTGATGTTCTCGGCAACCTATCCCGAGGAGATCAAGCATATCAGCGCATCGATGCAAAAAAATCCCAACCGGGTGAGCATTGAAGCGACGCACACCCAAAACAATATCAAGCAAGTATTTTATGAGGTGGCTGGCAATGGCGAGCGCCTCGCTGCGCTGGTGACATTACTGGGTCATTACACCCCTGCGTCGTGCGCGATATTCTGCAACACCAAACAACAATGCCAGTACATCGCAGATACGTTGCAAGCAAAGGGCTTCAGCGCCCTTGCCCTGCATGGTGACCTGGAGCAGCGCGATCGCGATCAAGTGCTGGTACGGTTTTCCAACAAGAGCTGTTCCATCCTGGTGGCGACCGACGTCGCGGCACGTGGTCTCGATATCAAGGATCTGGAAATGGTGATCAACTTCGAGCTGAGCCAGGATCCGGAAGTACACATACATCGCATCGGCCGCACCGGTCGCGCGGGGAAAGCGGGGCTGGCCTTAAGCTTGTATATCGCCGCCGACTCGCATCGGGTCAATGCGATCGAGGAATATCAAAAAAGCCCGCTCGATTTTTCTGCAATAGCCGGTTTGCACGCACACCCCAAACCCGACCTCAAGCCGCCTATGGTCACGCTGTGCATAGAGGGAGGCCGCAAGCTCAAAGTCCGCCCCGGCGATATACTGGGCGCGCTGACCAATGAATCCGGCATCGCCGGCGACCAGGTCGGCAAGATCGACATCTTCGATCACCACGCCTATGTGGCCATCAAACGTTCCGTGGCGGACAAGGCGCTGCAACAACTCACGACGGGGAAAATCAAAGGGCGGTATTTCAAGGCGAGGAAGCTCCTATAATCACACGTCAGGGACAGGCGTTATTTACCAGTAACCACGTCGGCTACTGAAAAATTCAGGGTGCAAGCATGAAAATCTTGGTACGCAATTTATCTCGGAAAACGACGGAAGAAGAGTTGCTGGCCCTGTTCAAGGAATACGGGGATGTGCAGTACTGCAAGGTGGTCATAGATAAGGCGACGGGCATCTCCAAAGGCTTTGGTTTCGTTGAAATGCCCCGTGCGGGCGAGGCTAAGGCAGCCATCAAACAGCTGAATGCCCGGGATATCGGCGGCAACATCATTCGAGTGAAAACCGCGGACAAGAACAAAGCGGATGTCACCGGGAAGGACTCAGATGCGCCGGGCTCGTGATTGATTGATAGTGCGCGCGCTTGCGAGGGCCGATGAATTCTGAAGTGTGAGGTTAAGACCGATGGCAAATTCGTTTGGTGATCAGTTTCTCAAGGCGGGCCTGGTGAACAAGACACGGCTCAACGAAGCGGAGAAGTCGAAGAGCAAGCAACAGAAACAGAAGAATAAGCAGAAAATTGAGGTGGTCGACGAGGCTGCGGTGGCCGCCAAACAAGCCGCGGCGGAAAAAGCAGCACGCGATCGCGAACTCAATCGCCAGCAAAAGGACGAAGCGGAGCGCAAGGCGGTGCATGCGCAGGTTCGGCTATTGATCGAGCTGAACCGGTTGCCGCGCGACGGTGGCAAGTTGGGTTATAACTTCCAGGACGGCACAGCGATCAAGAAAATCTTCGTCTCGGAAGAGGTCCACGATAAGTTGGCGCGTGGCCTGCTGGCCATCGTCAGGTTCGATGCCGCGTACGAAATTATTCCGTCGGTCGTGGCGGAAAAAATCATGCTGCGCGAGGCATCCGCTATCGTCAGCCATGCAACGACTCAATTGGAGGCTGGAGACGATGATCCCTACGCGGATTACAAAGTGCCCGATGATTTGATGTGGTAGGGCGGGTAGGCCGTTTTACCGAGCCCGCGCCCGGTCTGCTGGCCATGCCCATTTCGTCTCGGAAGCTACCCCCATTCACCCCGCCGAAAGGTTTTTGACCCGTCCCTCCCACAGGCTATGATCCCCGAGACCGGGTCGGGCACCGGCCAGGGGGGCTGATCGTCATCCCAGGAGACCGGTTCGGCCGAACGCTCTAAGCGCTCCCCGAGTATCCGCCCACCATAGCCAAGAACCGTTTTCAAGCACCGATTTGGGTTTTATACACAGACTGGCAACACCTCCGGCAAGGGGGTGACAAGAGACCGCCACTTGTCAACCACCGGCCGCACGAAATCTTATCTTGTTGGTTATAAATGATTAAAATGGGCGGCGAGGATTTAGCCGATTTAACACAAATGCAACAATGACGCGGTTTGCGGCACTTTGATCCCAATGCATCCACACACTTATCCACAGATTTTGTGGATAACCGATGAGCCTCAATCACAATAACAAGTTAGCTTCGCATAGTGAGATTACGCATCAATCATGGCCACTAAACCCGACTTAGTGAAAATCGCAATTTGCACTCCATCCAACCGATCCTCATGGAACGCACATGGCTGAACCCATCCTGCGTGTAGCGGTGCCTTCGCCGCTGTACCGGCTGTTCGATTACCTGCCGCCGCGCGGTGAGTCGGGCGCGCTCGAACCCGGCATGCGTGTGCAGATTCCGTTCGGGCGCGGGCGCAGTGTCGGGGTGTTGGTCGAGATCGCGCGGACCACGGATTTCGATCCGGCGAAACTGAAGCGCGTGCAGGCAGTGCTGGATACGACGCCCATCCTGCCCGACGACATCCTTGCCATGGCGCGCTGGGCGGCCGAGTACTACCACCATCCGCTCGGTGAGGTGTTGGCCGGTTGTCTGCCAGTGGTGTTACGGCGCGGCCAGCCCTTGCAGCCACAAGGCGAGTCCGTCTGGCGCCTCACCGCTGCGGCACGCGCGGCGAGTCCCGCCGAACGTGCGCGGGCACCGCAACAGGATCGCGCGCTGACATTTCTAGCCGAACACGTTGACGGCGCAAGCCGCGAACAGCTCGACGCTGCGGGCTTCGGTGGGCATATCCTGCGTGCCTTGGCCGCGCGCGGTTGGATCGAGAGTGCAGTGCGCACACCCACAGCGCGTGCCACGCCCCAGACAGCCACACCCGCGCATCCACTGAATCCCGCGCAGGCCGACGCCGTCGCCGCTATCCAGTCCGCGCGCGACCGCTATCAGGCGTTTTTGCTCGACGGCGTGACCGGCAGCGGCAAAACCGAGGTCTATCTCCAGGCCATCGCCGACTGCATCGCGCAGGGCAAACAGGCCTTGGTGGTGGTGCCGGAGATCGGCCTCACACCACAGCTTATCGAACGCTTCCAGCAACGCTTGGGCCAGACGCCCGCGTTGTTGCACTCGGCCTTAAGCGAAGGCGAACGCCTCAATGCCTGGCTGGCCGCACGTGCGGGCGAGGCGGCGGTCATCCTCGGTACACGTTCGGCGGCGTGGGTGCCGCTGGCGCGGCCGGGCCTGTTCATTGTTGACGAGGAACACGATGCCTCACTAAAACAACAGGACGGTTTCCGCTATTCGGCGCGCGATTTGCTGGTGTGGCGCGCGCACCGCGACGGCGTGCCGATTGTGTTGGGCTCGGCAACGCCTGCGCTGGAATCCCTGCACAACGCACAGCAGAGCCGCTATCAGCACTTGTCACTGCCCGAACGCGCAGGCCTGGCCTGCGCACCGCGACTGCACCTGCTCGACATCCGCAATCAGACGCTCGACGAAGGCCTGTCGCCAGCACTGCTGGCGCACATGCGCGCGCACCTCGGTCGCGATGGCCAAGTGCTGCTGTTCCTCAATCGGCGAGGCTTTGCGCCGACGTTGTTATGTCACGCCTGCGGCTGGGTGGCCGAGTGCCGACGTTGCGACGCGCACCTCACCCTGCATCAGCGCCAACAGCATCTGCGTTGCCATCATTGCGGCAGTCAGCAACCGATTCCTGTGCAGTGTCCGCATTGCGGCTGTGCCGATCTGCGGCCGCTCGGTGCCGGCACCGAGCGCGTCGAAAAAGCCCTGGAGCGGCAGTTCCCGGGCATCCCGTTCGTGCGTATCGACCGCGACAGCACGCGGCGCAAAGGTCGACTGGAAGATCTGTTGGCGCAGGCCGCCAGCGGCGAGGCGCGCATCCTGCTCGGCACACAAATGCTGGCTAAGGGCCATCACTTTCCGGGCGTGACCCTGGTCGGCATTCTGGAGGCGGATCAGGGCCTGTTCAGCGCCGACTTCCGCGCCGGCGAACGTTTGGCCCAACAGGTGATTCAGGTTGCCGGCCGCTCCGGGCGCGCCGAACGCCCGGGCGAGGTGCTGATCCAGACCCATCACCCGGAGCATCCCTTGCTGCAACAACTGGTGGAGGCCGGCTACCCGGCCTTCGCCGCCGCCGCACTGGTCGAACGTCAGGCCGCCGGCCTGCCGCCGTTCAGCAACCTCGCCCTGCTGCGCGCCGAAGCCACCGACGCGCGCGCGCCGGAGCGGTTTCTCAGCGAGGCCCGCGACGCCGTCGACGCCAAGCTCATTGCCGGCCTGGAATTTTGGGGCCCGGTGCCCTCGCCCATGGAACGCCGTGCCGGCCGCTTCCGCGCCCAATTGCTGTTGGTGGCGCGCGACCGCAAACGTCTGCACCGGCTGCTGACGAACTGGGTGCCGCGGCTGGGCGAGCTGAAATCCGCGCGCAAAGTTCGCTGGTCGCTGGACGTGGATCCCATTGATCT
>JACRMO010000236.1 GCA_016214925.1 Gammaproteobacteria bacterium | reverse complement strand
GCGCTGGCACTCGGTGCCGAGAAGCCGCATCACACGGTCATGCAACTGCCGCCGCGCCAACGCAGCGAGCGACTCATGAACGCAGCGCTGCTGGCGCGCGCCTACGGGTTCCTGGGACTGATCGAAGCGGCAGCGGCGATGGCGGCGTATTTCTTCGTACTGGAAACCGGCGGATGGAATTACGGCGAGGAACTGAGCGCGGCCGATCCGCTGTATCGGCAGGCAACGACGGCCTGTCTCGGCGCGATCATCGTCATGCAGATGGTGAACGTATGGCTGTGCCGCAGCCCGACGGAATCGGCACTCAGATCGGGCCTGTTCAACAATCCCGTGATCCTGGCGGGTCTGCTATTGGAACTGGTGCTACTACTGGTGTTGGTCTATACGCCCGTCGGTCAGATGATCTTCGGCACCGCGCCGCTGGTGAGCGCTGTGTGGTGGTTTATCGCGCCGTTTGCCGTGGGCATGCTGCTGCTGGAGGAGTTGCGCAAGGCGTGGGTGCGGTCCCGTTAATTGCCGCTCCTACATCAATGCAGAACGCGGTGACTCCGCATCGAACGGGCCTTTCTGAATCCACACCCGCGTGCCTGCCGCGACCCGTTCGAACAGTTCGATGACATCCGTATTGCGCAGGCGCACGCAGCCGTGCGAACCCGGCGCGCCCATCGGCGTGCTGTCCGGACAGCCGTGCAGATAGATGTAGCGGCTCAGCGTATCGACCTGATCATCCTGGTTGACGCCTGGCTCCAGACCGCTCAGCCACAAGATGCGCGTGAGAATCCAATCGCGATCGGGTTGTTGCCGCGCCAATGCGTCACTGTATATCTCGCCGGTCGGTTCGCGCCCGACGAACACCGTATCCGCTGCCGCGTCGGCGCCGATCTTGGCGTGAATCTCATGCCAGCCGCGTGGCGTGCAACCGCTGCCGCTGCACTCGCCGGGCCCGTTGAGCGCCGTCGACACGGCATAGCGGCGCTGCACGATACCGTCTTCCAGCAGTTCCAGGGCCTGCTCGGCGAGACTGATGCGGATCAGCTGATCATTTGCCATGGCGTTTCACATCCAACAAACCATCGTAATTGCCGTCCGCCGCCAGACGATAATCTTCAATGCCCGCACGCGCGGCGTAGACCTGATCTTCGTACCAGAGCGGGACCAGCGGCAAGGTCTCCAACAGGCGTTCCTGCAAGGCATGGTACAGCGTGATCTGGTCCGCCTGCGAGGGTACCTGTTCGGCGGCGGCGATCAGTGCATCCACGGTGGCATCGCGAAAGTGCCCGCGATTGGCGCCGTCGGGCGGCAGCGAGCCGCTGTGGAACACATAGCGGAAGATATCCGGCGTGTTCACCCCGACCCAGGCGAGACTGTAGAGCTGGAAACGCCCCGCCTTGATGTCCCCGTAGAACGTGCCCCAGTCATAGGTCTGGAGTTTGACTTGGATACCCACCTTGGCGAGTTGATCCTGAATCACGGTGGCCAGGCGGACACGCACGGCATCGTTGGAGGTCTTGTAGGTGAGCATGAGCGGATGATCCGGACCATAACCGGCCGTGGCCAACAGCGCGCGCGCCTGCTCCGGATCATAACTCACGCCGTTGAGCGTCGGATGCCCGGCCCAATGTTCCGGTGGCAGTAAAGCGCCGGCCGGTCGGGCCCCTTCATCGAGGACATATTTGATGATCGCTTCACGGTCCAACGCGTGCGCGACGGCCTGACGCACCGCCAAACGACCGGTGTCGACATCGTCGAGATTGAAACCCAGATAGGCGAAATTGCTGCCCGTTGCGCGGCGCACCTGGATGTCCGTGTGTTGACTCAGATAGCGGATCAGTTCGGCCGGCAAATCGTTCTGCAACAGATCGACCTCACCACGCAGCAGTTTGAGCACGCGCACCGTGGCATCGGGCACGCGCACCAGTTCGATGAGTTGACCATCACGCTGCCGTTTCAAACGCACACTGCCCGGCTCGGGCCGACCGAGGTAGATCAGCGGTCCGCTGCCGATAGGTGTGATGTTGTCGCCCTGCGGCTGCCGCGCCAGACGTTCGGGCAGAATGCCGATGGTGAGGTAACCGGGGAACATCAGATCAGGACGGTTCAGATAAAAATCCAGCGTATCGGCGTCGATGACATTGATACGTGCGATCAACGTCAGTGTGCTGCGGTGCGGCGAGGCATTGGCCGGATCGAGAATGAAATCGTAGGTCGCCTTGACGTCGGCCGCGGTCAATCGCGTGCCGTCATGAAATGTGCGGTTCTGTTGCCCGAGATGAAAGCGGTAGTACGTCGGTGTCAGTTGCTCCCACGTCGCCAAGGCCGGTTGCGGCTGGGCATGTTCGTCGAAATCGACCAGCCGCGCGTAGATGAGCCGGTTGAGTCGCGCCGAAGTCGCGTCGGTCGCATAGCGCGGATCGAGGTTGCTCGCCTCGCCGGCCAGCGCGAGGCGGATCGAGTCGTGGTCCGGTTGCGAACAGCCGGTCAACGCGGCGAGCAGCAGCACAACCAGAACAGTCAGTAATTTTCGAACTGTACCCGGAAGCCTTTTATAGACGTCATTTCCGCGGAAGCGGGAATCCAGGAACGCCAACCGCTGGATGCCCGCCTGCGCGGGCATGACGGATTCCCAATTGATCGGGGGTTCTCTAAGCAGCATGAATTACCAACTGCTGTAAGGCCGATCGGCCAGACAGACGTTGTAATAACGCGGATCGTCCGAGACCTCTACGCCCAGCCAGTCGGGCCGCTCGAACACCTCGTCCTCATGGTCCAACTCGATCTCCGCGACGATCAACCCGGCATTGCTACCTTCGAACACGTCGATCTCCCAGACATGCGCGCCCACAGTGACGTGATAACGGGTCTTCTCCACCACCGCGCCAACGCACAGATCGGCGAGCATCGCCTCGGCATCCACCAGCGGGATCAGGTATTCATATTCCTGGCGGCGAATGCCCAGCGTCGCGCTCTTGATATTGAGGAAAGCCTGTTCGCCGTCGGTACGCACACGGACGGAACTGCGCACCGCGTCCGCGCCGGTTACCCGGCTCAGATAGCCTTGCCGATACGGCGTCCCGGCATCCGCCACGGCGCGCCAGCTGTCATTGAGCACGAGGAATTTACGTTCGATTTCGATGGCCATGGCGCGATAGGGTACGGCAGGCGAGAGAGTTCGGGTAGGGTGTATATCCAACTAAAGAAGCCGGCGTGCGAGCAGCGTCTGCATATCGCGCCGGCCATCGGCGATGAGATACACGTAGACGCCTTTACCGATCACACGGTATATGACTCTATAGGGCTTGAAGAAAGTTTCGCGGTATTCGCGCAAACCCAGCGACACCAATTCCTTGGGATGATTGCCCCGCTCCGGGAAAGCGGCCAGATTCTGGAACACTTTCTCGATCCGGTCGAGGACATGGTCCGCCGCTGCCGGCGAATCCTGTTCGGCGATGTAGCGATGGAGGTCTTCGAGATCGCGTGCGGCATCGTCCGTGAGCAGCACTTTGCAGATCATCGGTTATATGCCCTCTTGCGCAAGCGCGCGACGACCTCGCCCGTCGTCTGAGTTTTGCCCTCTTCGATCTGACGATTGCCCAGAGCCAGGATCTTCAGCAGCGCGAGTGTCTCCTGCGTCTCCTCATAGCTCTTCACGTCCTGGATCACCACCTTGGCCTCGCCATTCTGGGTGATGACCATGGGCTGGCGCTGCTCGGCGAGTTCACGCACCACATCGGCGGCGTGCGCCTTGAGATAGCTGATGGGTTTGATCTGGGTGGAGTATTTCATTAGCAGTTCGGTCCATGGATGGTGTGGACTTAATTTAGTCTTAATACGGTCTTTCTGTCAATCTCTCTCATACCTCGCCATTAAGTGCGCACAGACGACCTGTCATCTAATGCTACTCCCTCAGCCCAAGCCATCACCAGCCACTAACACCTCATCCCTCCGACTCCGCAATCTCACCCGTAATCGCCGAAACTCTTGCTCCGGCAACATATCCGAAAAAATGGCGATGCGTCGCACGCGACGTTGAGTGTCAACGCGAAGCGGCAGGATCACCAGCCAGGGTTGTATGAAGGTGGACTCCGCCAGCGCTACGGCGATCTCGCCACCGCCTTCGAACATCGTCCAACGACCATCGCTATGCCATAGCAAGGTGATAGCCGGTTCGGTGCGCGAACGATACAGACTCAGCAGCAATACACCGGTGACGGCGGCGATCAGCCATATCGATTGCAACATCGGCAGGGTCGAGGCAACAGCGGCGTGTGTCAGCCAACGCCAATAGCGGCGCTGGCGCGAGGGTTTGAGTTCAAGCCGCAGGGCGGCGGCGTATGCGTTGGACGACATCGGCGACTTCCTTGTCGCTGGGGAGTTGGCGGCCGAGCAGCCATTCGAGAAGCAGTGCGTCGGGGCAGTCGAGCAAGCGGTTGAAGGCCAGTGTGGCGTTGGCATCCAGATCGGCATAGCCAGAATCGAGAAACTGCAACAGCAGCAGATCCAGTTCACGCATGCCGCGCCGGCATTGCCAGCGCAGGCGGTTGATCTCGGTGGCGGCGCCCATCACATCGACCGTTTCAGCATCAGGTCCTTGATGCGGCCGATAGCGCGGGTCGGATTGAGGCCTTTCGGACAGACTTCGACGCAGTTCATGATGGTGTGACAGCGGAACAGTTTGAACGGGCCTTCGAGTTCGTCGAGGCGCAGGTCGGTGGCCTGATCGCGGCTGTCGGCGAGGAAACGCCAGGATTGCAGCAACGCGGCCGGGCCGAGAAATTTATCCGGGTTCCACCAGAACGACGGGCAACTGGTGGAACAGCAAGCGCACAGGATGCATTCATAGAGGCCGTCGAGTTGTTCGCGCTCGGCCGGCGATTGCAGACGCTCGACTTCGGGCTCGGGATCTTCGTTGATGAGATACGGTTTGGCGGCGCGGTATTGGGTGTAGAACTGCGTGAGGTCGACGATGAGATCGCGGATCACCGGTTGTGCCGGCATCGGCCGCAGCTCGATCGGCGTCTTGAGACTGGCGAGCGGCGTAATGCAGGCGAGTCCGTTGCGGCCATTGATGTTCATGCCGTCGGACCCGCACACGCCTTCCTGGCAGGAACGACGGAAGCTCAGGGTTTCGTCCTGCGCTTTCAGTTCCAGCAGCGCGTCGAGCAACATCATGCCGGGCCAGATCTTGGCCTCGTCCAGCACATAGTCCTGCATGTACGGCTGGCTGTCTTTGTCCGGATCGAAGCGGTAGATGGAGAAGCGCATCAGTACACCCTCTTCTTCGGCGGGAACGGTTCGACGCTGATCGGTTTAATGCGCACGGGTTTGTAGTCCATGCGCCGGCCGTCTTTGTGGAACAGACTGTGGCGCATCCAGTGCACATCGTCGCGCTCGGGGTGATCCACGCGTGAATGCGCGCCGCGGCTTTCGCGGCGTTCCAGCGCGGAACACACGGTCGCGAGCGCAATGTCCATGAGGTTCTCCAACTCCAGCGCCTCGATGCGCGCGGTGTTGAATACCTTGCTGTGGTCTTTGATATAGGCGCCCTGCATGCGCGCCTCCAGTTCGACCACTTTGGCGACGCCTTCCTTCAGGATCTCCTCGTTGCGGAACACACCGCAGTGTTGCTCCATCACGGTTTGCAGTTCGCGCTTGAGGCCATCCACGGTCTCGCTGCCGTCGCGGCGATCCCAACGGCTCAGCCGCGCCATGGCCTGATCGACGCTGTCGTCGTTCATGGGGCGATGATAGCGGTTCTGTTTGAGTTCACCGATGATGTGATTGGCGGCGGCGCGGCCGAACACCAGGATGTCGAGCAGTGAATTGCCGCCCAAGCGGTTGGCGCCATGCACCGACACGCAGGCGCATTCGCCGGCGGCATACAGGCCCAGCACCGGTTCCTCCGGCCCGTTATGTTCGGGCACGACCACTTGACCGTGACGGTTGGTGGGGATGCCGCCCATGGTGTAGTGCGCGGTCGGATACACCGGGATCGGCGTCTCGGCCGGATCGAGATAGAGAAAGGTCTTCACGGTTTCGCGGATGCCGGGCAGACGTTTGGCGACCACGTCCACGCCGAGATGATCCAGTTTGAGCAGGACATGATCCTTGTCCGGCCCGCAGCCGCGGCCCTCGCGTACTTCGGTATAAATCGCACGACTGACGACGTCGCGGCTGGCGAGATCCTTGGCCTTGGGCGCGTAGCGTTCCATGAAGCGCTCGCCCTCGCCGTTGAGCAGATAACCGCCCTCGCCACGCACACCTTCGGTGATCAGCATGCCCTTGCCGGCGATGCCGGTCGGGTGGAACTGGAAGAACTCCATGTCCTGCAATGGAATGCCGGCGCGCAGCGCCATGGCCATGCCGTCGCCGGTGTTGATGAGCGCGTTGGTATTGGTGCGGAACAATTGCCCCGCCCCGCCGGTGGCGAGCAAGACGGTCTTGGCTTCGATCACCAGCGGTTCGCCGGTGGCGATCTCCAGCACCAGCGCGCCGAGTACATTGCCTTCGGGATCGCGCAGCAGATCGATGGCGAAGAACTCGTCGAAGAAGTGCGTGCGCGCGCGGATGTTTTGCTGATACAGCGAATGCAAAATGGCGTGGCCGGTACGGTCGGCCGCCGCGCAAGTGCGCGCCGCCTGATCGCCGCCGAAGTTGCGGCTCTGGCCGCCGAAGGCGCGCTGATAGATCTTGCCGTTGTCCAGGCGCGAGAATGGCACGCCCATGTGTTCGAGTTCGTAGACCACGCGCGGCGCGGCGCGGCACATGTATTCGATGGCGTCCTGATCGCCGAGGTAATCGCTGCCCTTGACGGTGTCGAACATGTGCCAGTGCCAGTTGTCGGGCAGCACATTGGCCAGCGCGGCATTCACCCCGCCTTGGGCTGCGACGGTGTGCGAGCGGGTCGGAAACACCTTGGAGACCACGGCGACGCGCGCCTCGGCCTGCGACAGTTGCAGCGCGGCACGCAGTCCGCCGCCGCCGGCGCCGATAATCAGTGTATCGAATTTGCGCCGTGGCAGACTCATGCCCCGCTCCCGCTCAGCACGGTCAGGAACAGCACGCGCAGCGACCACAAGCCGCAACCGGCGAGCGTCAACATCACCGCCGCGAACAGGGCCACGCGCACGCCGGTGTGGGTAACGTAGTCCATAATCACATCGCGGATGCCAACCCAGGCGTGTATGAGCAGGGACAGGATGAACAGTCCGGTGGCGAGATTGACCAGCGGCGCGGCGAACCAGGCATGCCATTGCGTGAAGTCGGCGACCGGGACGCGGCTGAAATGGACTCCGAGGTAGACCAGGAACAGCAGCAGATACACCGCACTGAAGCGTTGCAGCACCCAGGCGCGCAGCCCGTGGGCTTGGCGACTCACCACAGCCTCCACAGCAACAGGCCCGCAAGCAATGGTGCCGCGACATTGACCGCCAGTGCCGAGGCGCGCGCCTGTGACTTGTTCAGACCGATTTCCAGGTCGATGAGCAGAAAGCGGATACCGGCCAGCAGATGATGTGCGAGCGACCAGGCGATGACGAGTTGCACAGCCCGCGATAACGGCTGGACCAGCAGATCGGCGGCCTGGGTGAAACCGTCCGGCCCCTGCAGGGACATATCCAGCAAGAAGGCGGCCAAGGGGATGCACAGGAACAACAGCACGCCGGACACACGGTGCGCAAACGAGGTGATCGCACCGACCGGCATGCGGATGAGCAGGAGGTTGAGAAATCTGGGCCGGGACACGGTGTTGGGCATGACGGGCCTGTTTTGGTTTCGCAGCTTTATAGCATTGCGCGCCGGGCTATACCAGCCCACCTGCCCAAGCTTCAATTACCCCAGTCGACGACCGGCTGACACCCCGGCGCGGATTGTCTACCATGGCCGGGCGTTAAAACCGGGAGAGCAGCGCACATGCAAGCCGAGTGGAAAACCTTTCTGCAGAACCAGGGCGCGGAATTCGACGATGCGGATTACGTGGTCGGATTCGGCGCGCTCCCGCATGAACGCAGTCTGGCACTGAGCGGCACGGTGATCGCCGATCTCTCACACATCGGCGTACTGGCCGTGCGCGGCGCCGATGCCGAAACCTTTTTGCAGGGACAGTTCACCAACGACGTCCGGCATCTCGATGCCACGCATAGCCAGCTCAACGGCTATTGCAGCCCCAAGGGACGCCTGCTGGCGACGTTCCGCATCTTCCGCGCGGGCGATGAATTCAGGCTGTGCCTGCCGCGCAGCATGCTCGAGTCCGTGCGCAAGCGTTTGCAGATGTTCATCATGCGCAGTGCCGTGATGCTCGAAGATGTCAGTGAAAATTCAATCCGTATCGGCGTCTCCGGCCCGATCGTGCCGGGTACGCTCGACGAGCTGATCGCACCGCTGCCCACGGCGGTGGATGAGCTGACCCGCTGCGGTGAATTTACCGTGCTGCGCATCCCTGGCGTGCAGCCACGCTATGAGATCTTCGGACCTTCGGCCGCGATGCAGAAACTCTGGGGACGTTTGGCCACACGCGCCGCGCCGGTCGGTAGCAGCGCCTGGGAACTGCTCGACATCCTCGCCGGTGTGCCGACGATCCTGGCCGAAACCGCCGATGCCTTCGTGCCGCAGATGGTGAATTATGCATCGCTCGGCGGCGTGAGCTTCAAGAAAGGCTGTTATCCCGGCCAAGAGGTTGTTGCCCGCATGCAGTATCTCGGCAAGTTGAAGCGGCAGATGTACCTGGCGCGACTCCAGACCGAGCACGCACCACATCCGGGAGACGATCTGTTCAGCCCGGACGATCCGCAACAGAGTGCCGGCAAAATCGTCAACGCACAGCCGCACCCGGACGGTGGTTATGCGGTGCTGGCGGTGGTCCAGATCGGCAGTCGCGAAGCCAGCGCAGTGCGCTTCGGCGCCGCGGACGGGCCAGAACTGGTATTTGCCGAGTTGCCGTACGCGCTTGCCGGCGGGGATGCTTCCAGCGAGGCGTGATGCGCCCCGTGGACGATCATTTGCCCCGCGGTATTGTCCATTCGGTGTTTTGCAGATAGCCCGCGAAATCGTCCGCTGACAGCGGACGATTTATGTAATAGCCCTGCGCATGATCACAACCCATTTCGCGCAGCATGTTCAACGTGGATGCGTTCTCGACGCCCTCGGCGATGACGGCGATGCCCAGGTTATGGGCCAGGTCTATCGTCGACTTCACGATGATTGCGTCGTCCCTGTCGGTTTCCATGTCCATGACGAACGAGCGGTCGCTCTTTAATTCGCTGACCGGGAGTTTCTTCAGCCGGCTCAACGAGGAATGTCCGGTGCCGAAATCGTCGATCGAGAACGCTATGCCAAGACCGCGCAATTCATTCAGCACGCTGCTGACTTTGGCATGTTCACTCAAAAAAACGCTTTCGGTGATTTCCATAACCAGACACGACTGGCTGGTCGGTAAACGTTGCAGCAGGGACACCACTTGCGCGGGGAATTGCGGATCCAACAGGCTATGGATCGAAACGTTGATGGCGACTGTCAGATGAATGCCGGATTCCTCCCAGCGCGCGCACTGTAATAACCCGCGCTCGATGACCCACAGCGTGAAGGGACGGATCAGCCCGGTCTGTTCCAGCATCGGAATGAAATGATCCGGCGATACCATGCCGCGTTTGGCATGCGGCCAACGCGCCAACGCTTCTACACCGTGGAGCATGCCCGAGCGCAGATCGACTTTGGCCTGAAAATACAAATCGAATTCGCGGTTGACCAAGGCCTGGCGCAGATCGCCAACCAGACTCAGGCGCTCCGGCTGGGCAACCGCCTCGGCGGCGTCGTATACAGCGTAACCGAAGCGGGTGCGTTTGGCCGTGTACATGGCGATGTCGGCATGCTTCATCAGTGTGCTGGCATCCATGCCATGCTGCGGAAACACGGCAATGCCCACACTGGCCGCCACCGAGAAACGGGTGCCATCGATATCGAAATCGGGTTCGAGCACGGCCAGCAGATTGCCCGCGAGGTGGCAGGCCAGCTCGGCGTCCGCGTTCGGAATCAGCACCGCGAATTCATCACCGCCCAGGCGCCCGACAGTATCGGTCTCACGCAGCTGCCCCGAGAAACGTTCCGCCACCTGTACCAGAAGCTGATCGCCGACGTCATGCCCGAGGGTGTCGTTCACTTCTTTGAAATGGTCCAGGTCGACGATCAATACCGCCAACCGGCTCTCTTCACGCTGCGCCAAGAATAAGGCCTGCTGTAGACGATCATGCAACAGTGAACGGTTCGGCAATTGGGTCAGCTGGTCATAGAGCGAGAGATGCTCCAGTTCCCGGTTGATCGCGGTTAGTTCACTGTTGAGCTGGCGTAGCTCGGTCTGATACGCCTCGGCGGTGTGCTTAGTCTTGCTCAGTTCTTCAAAGGCGATGGCGTTCTCGATGGCTATGCTGACTTGGCCCGCGAACAGGGAGAGCAGGTTGAGATCCTGCTGGGTGAAGTCGCCACCGCCGATTTTATTGACCCCGGCCAGACCGCCCAGGAAGTGGCTCTTGCCGATCATCGGCACCAGAATCAGCGTACCCGCCTCGGTCTCCCAGCGGTTGCGCTCCACCGGGTCCAGCTCATCGAGTACACCGCGCCACCACGCACGTTTGTGACGCCACACCCAACCACACACTCCGTAATCCAGCGGCAGGCTTTCGCCAACGATCTCGGCGGCATTGAGGCCGGCACCGGCACGGTAGGTATAGTGCTGACAATCCGTGTCCGCTCGCGCAGACGCAGCGCCAGCTCCAGTTCTAGGAAGCGCCGATCCTGGTCGCCATCACGCTGCACTTGGCTCACCCGGAAACCTCATTGGGTTGCGTAAGTATTAGGTACCTGCGTCCCTGGCCGTTTCCAGGGGCGGCGATGATTCGGTACCTTGCTATCCACATCTTCAAACTATATCGAAACTAGCGATTAAGAACTTGAATTGCAAAT
The DNA here is from genome assembly GCA_016214925.1 of Gammaproteobacteria bacterium. Taxonomy (GTDB): domain Bacteria; phylum Pseudomonadota; class Gammaproteobacteria; order Thiohalobacterales; family Thiohalobacteraceae; genus JAHJQQ01. The sequence continues at coordinate 1,951 of JACRMO010000236.1, read as the reverse complement.
CGTTAGAGGATGAAGCATAGCACCGGGCCCGTCGGATAGAGCTCGGCATATACCGGGCTGGCCCCGGAGTTGGCCCCGGGGTTGGGCATGGAGGCCCTGAATATTGTCTATAAAATCAGTGCGGTCAGCTGATTCATGGGGGAAGGGGGAGCTCAGCCCGGCCGCATATGCGGGAACAGCAAAACGTCGCGGATCGAGGGCGCGTCGGTGAACAGCATCACCAGCCGGTCGATGCCGATGCCCTCGCCCGCCGTCGGCGGCATGCCATGCTCCAGGGCACAGATGTAGTCGGCATCGAAGTGCATGGCCTCCTCATCGCCGGCATCCTTGTCCTCGACCTGACGGCGGAAACGTTCGGCCTGATCTTCGGCGTCGTTCAACTCGGAGAAACCGTTGGCGATTTCGCGGCCGCCGACAAAGAACTCGAAGCGGTCGGTGACGAAAGGGTCGTGATCGTTGGCGCGCGCCAGTGGCGAGACTTCGGTCGGATAGGCGGTGATGAAGGTTGGATGTTTTAGACGCGCCTCGACGGTCTTCTCGAAGATCTCGATCTGCACTTTGCCCAAACCGTAACTGGGTTTGAGTGCGATGCCTAAACGTTCGGCGATGCGCCGCGCGGCATCGAGATCGTCGAGGTCGGCGGCGGCGATGTCCGGATTGAAGTGCAGGATGGATTCCTTGACCGTCATGCGCGTAAACGCGTGGCCGAAATCGTAGTCCTCGCCCTGATACTGAATCTGCGTCGTACCCAGCAGCGCCTGCGCCATGCTGCGCAACAGCATTTCGGTCAGGTCCATCAGATCGTGATAATCCGCGTAGGCCTGATAGAACTCCAACATGGTGAATTCGGGATTATGCCGCGTCGACAAGCCTTCGTTGCGGAAATTGCGGTTGATCTCGTAGACCTTCTCGAAACCACCGACGACCAGCCGCTTGAGATACAACTCCGGCGCAATGCGCAGAAACAATTGCATGTCCAGGGCATTGTGATGCGTAACGAACGGCCGTGCCGTGGCGCCGCCGGGGATCATCTGCATCATCGGCGTTTCCACTTCCAGGAAGCCGCGCTCGTTAAGGAAGTTGCGAATGTACTGGACGATCTGCGTGCGCAGTCTGAATACGTTGCGCGACGGCTCGCTCATGATGAGATCGAGATAACGCTGGCGATAACGGGTTTCCTGATCGGACAGGCCGTGAAACTTCTCCGGCAACGGGCGCAGCGATTTGGTGAGCAGTCGGACATGATCGACCTTGACACTCAGTTCACCGGTCTTGGTCTTGAACAGCACGCCTTCGGCGCCGAGGATGTCACCCACGTCCCAGCCCTTGAATTGCTGATAGACACCTTCCGGCAAACCGTCGCGCTCCAGGAACAACTGGATGCGCCCGGACATGTCCAGGATGTGCGTGAAGCTGGCCTTGCCCATAATGCGCTTGGCCATCATGCGCCCGGCCACACGCACACGGCGCGCCTCGCCCTCGAAAAACTCAGTGGGTTTGTCGCCATATTCGGCGTGCAACTCACCGGCCATCACATCGCGGCGAAAATCGTTCGGAAAGGCGATGCCGTTGGCACGCAGCTGATTGAGCTTCTCGCGGCGCTCGGCGATGAGTCGATGTTCGTCCTGCCCCTGTACATCTTGTTGAGATTCGTTGGTCATGGTCTGCTCAATGTCTGATTTAGAGGCCGCTCTTTAAGCTGGCTTCGATGAACTGGTCCAGGTCGCCGTCGAGCACCGCCTGGGTATTGCCGACTTCCACGCCGGTGCGCAGATCCTTGATGCGCGACTGATCGAGCACATAGGAACGGATCTGACTGCCCCAGCCGATGTCTGACTTGCTCTCTTCCACGACCTGCTGATCGGCGCGGCGTTTCTGCATTTCCATTTCGTACAGCTTGGCGGCCAGCTGCTTCATAGCAGTGGAACGGTTCTTGTGCTGCGAGCGGTCG
>JACRMO010000215.1:22760-25627 GCA_016214925.1 Gammaproteobacteria bacterium | reverse complement strand
CTCGCGGGTGATCAGCTATGTGCAAGATCCGAATCGCTCGCTGGGTGACGTCGAAAGCAGCGTGCCGCAGATCCAGGTGCGCGAAATGGATTCGCTGCTGCGCATCAATTCCGGCCAGACCGCCGTGCTCGGTGGATTGATCCAGGACGGTGTGGACCTGGGCCGCGTGGGTACACCCGTGTTGTCGGAACTGCCGGGCATCGGCGATGCCTTCAGCTACCGTAGCAACCGGGTGAGCAAGACCGAGTTGGTGATCTTCCTGCGCCCGCGCGTGATTCGCGACGCCAGCGTCAGCGGCGATCTGGCCGACTATCAGCATTACCTGCCCGATCAGCAACCACTGTCTTCCGAACCCCAGCGCCTGACGCAACCGCTGTCTCTCTCGGGAGGCGGCACATGAGTTTGTTGATGGATGCGCTGAAGCAGGCGGAACACGCCAAGCACAGCGCACACCCCGAGGCGCCGACACCGCCCGCCATCACCCCGGCGGTCGACATGCCCGCGGACGTGACGGAACTCAGCCTCACGCCTGTCGAAGCCGCTGCGTCCATCGAGTCCGCAACGCTCAATATCCCGTCGATCCCGGCATCCACTCCGGGGCTTGCCCCGGAGCTCAATCGGGAACCCGCACCGCAACTGCGAATTGCGCCGGAGCCGGAGCCGGAGCCGCGTGAAGCATCCAGCGCGGTACTAGCCGAAGCCGAGCCCGACCCTGTGCCCGCGCCCAGCGCACCGGTGCAGGCCAGCCCGGAACCCGCCGATATCGGCCACCACCACAACAGTCCGGCCGCCGCCGCGCGCATTCTGGCGACGAGTGCCGCGCAACAAGCCGCGCTGCGCCGCCGCAACTTGGCCGGCATCATCAGCCTGATGAGTCTCGTGGCGATCGCGGTCGGCAGTTACTACTACTACGCGGCACTGGCGCAGCAAACGCCTTATCTGGGATTGCCTCAACCTCAACCACCGCTCGTGGCAACCGCGAACATGACCGGAGACAGTGCCCCCGCAACGCTGGACGCGGCGGCGCCGGACATATCACCGGACATATCGCCGGACACCGCACAACCACCGGCAACGGCGGCAACCTTACCCGCGGAGCCGACAGCACTCGATACAGTACCGCCGGCGGAAACACCCTGGCAGGAAGGTCCGCCACCGGCCGAAGTGCACAGCGCCCAGGACTGGGAACCCGCACCGGTCGATCCGCGCGTACTGCGTGGCGAGCATCCGGCGCCGGTTGCGGATGTGGCCGATGCAGTCGCGCCGCCCGCCGCCACGATCACCATCACCCACGGCACCCAGCCGAACCAGGTCAACCTCGACCTGCAGACGGCCTATAGCGATTTTCAAACCGGTCGCCTCGCGCAGGCCGAACAGGGCTATCGCCAAGTGCTGGCACGCGATGCCGACAACCGCGACGCGCACATGGGTCTGGCGGCCATCGCCGTGCGCAACGGTCAACTGGATACCGCACGCGAACACTATCGCGCCGTCTTGCAGCGCAATCCCAAAGACCTCACCGCGCACGCCGCGTTGACGGATCTGGCGCAGAACCGCCCGGCCGACGCGGAAAGCCAACTCAAATTACTGCTGACGGAACAGCCACAGTCCGCGCAGCTGCACTTCGCGCTGGCCAATCTGTACGCCGAACAACAGCGCTGGCCGTATGCCCAGCAGGCCTATTTCGAAGCGCAGCGACTGGCACCCGAGCATCCCGATTACGCCTTCAACCTCGCCGTCAGCCTGGAACATTTGGGCCAAGCGCGGCTGGCATTGGAGTATTACCGGCGCGCCCTGCAACTCGCCGGTCCGCACAACGCTCAGTTCGATCTGAACGCCGCGCGGCAACGCGTCGAGGTTCTGATCGGGGCTCTTGGCAGGCAGGCACAGCCATGAGCAGCGTACCGGCCGCCAAGCCGCCGCGTCGTATCGGCGACATCCTGATCGAGCAGGGCGTTCTCAGTCAGGATCAGCTGCGCATCGCGCTTACCGAACAGAAAAAGAGCGGCGAGCAGCTCGGCCGCATCATCGTCAGTCTGGGTTTCACCACCGAGGCGATTGTCCGCGATGCACTGTCCGAGGCCCTGGGGCAGGAAAGCGTCGATCTGCACAAAGTCTTCGTCGATCTCGATGCGTTAAAACTGGTGCCGAAAGAAGTCGCGCGCCGTTACCGCGTGCTGCCGATCGCGATCGACAACGCCAAGCACCTGCTCACCGTGGCCATGGCCGACACCAGCAATGTGGTGGCGCTGGATCAGTTGCGCGCCATCCTCGGCGGCCGTGTCGACGTGCATCCGCTGCTGGCCGGCGAATCCGAAATCGAAGCCGCCATCGACCAGTTCTACGGTTACGAACTATCGGTGGACGGCATCCTGCGCGAGATCGAAACCGGTAAGGCCGATTACACCAATCTCGCCAGCGACACCGAGGAATACAGTCAGCCGCTGGTGCGCCTGGTCGACGCCATGCTCTCGGATGCGGTGAAGGCGCACGCCTCGGACATCCACTTCGAACCCGAGCAGGGTTTTCTGCGCGTGCGCTACCGCATCGACGGCGTGCTGCGCCAGGTGCGCAGCCTGCACAAAAATTATTGGTCGGCCATCGCCGTGCGTCTGAAGGTGATGTCGGGCATGAACATCGCCGAGACCCGCACGCCGCAGGACGGGCGCATTTCGATGACGCTGTACGGACGCCAGATCGATTTCCGCGTGTCGGTGCAGCCGACCACCTGGGGCGAGAACATCGTGTTGCGTATTCTCGATCGCAGCAAAGGCATCGTCGCCATCGACAACCTGGGCCTGCACAGCGAAACCCTGTCGCTGCTCAAGCTGATGATGGCGCGGCCCGAAGGCATCATCCTGGTGACC
>JACRMO010000215.1:0-22682 GCA_016214925.1 Gammaproteobacteria bacterium | reverse complement strand
CCAAGTGTATTCCACACTGCACACCAATTCCGCCATCGGCTCCATCCCGCGCCTGTTGGATCTCGGCATCGTGCCCGACGTCCTGGCCGGCAACATCATCGGCATCGTCGCCCAACGGCTGATCCGCAAAGTCTGCATGCACTGCCGCGAAGCCGTAACGGCCAACGATTTCGAACGCAAGTTGCTGCGCCAACCGGTGGATGCCGACATCACGCTGTATCACGCACGCGGCTGCGACCAGTGCAACCACACCGGTTACCGCGGGCGCATCTCGGTGATGGAACTGCTGAAGATGGACGCCGATATGGACGAACTGGTGGCACGCCGCGCGACCCGCAGCGAACTGCTCGCACTGGCGCTGGCCAAAGGCTTCAGACCGCTCAGCGAAGACGGCGTGCGCCGCGTGCTGGAAGGTGTCACCACGCTCGACGAGGTGTCGCGCGTCATCGATCTCACGGATCGACTGGTCTGAGTATGGCCGCGTTCGAATACAAGGCCATCAACGACACCGGCAAGATCGTGCTGGGCCGTATCGAAGCGGCCAACGACTCCGACCTGGAGATGCGCCTCGGCCGCATGGGGCTAGAGATGATCCGCTGCTGGCCGGCACGGCAGGGGGGCTGGAGCGGCCGCGGTGGCAAGGTCGGTCGCCAGGAACTCATCACCTTCTGCTTCCATCTCGAACATCTGACCCGCGCCGGCGTGCCGATCCTGGAAGGTCTCGGCGATCTGCGCGACAGCGTCGGCAACCCGCGTTTCCGCGAGGTCATCGCTGCCTTGATCGAAGACATCGAGGGCGGCAAAACTTTATCCGAGGCACTGGCGCGCTTTCCGGCCATCTTCAGCCGCGTGTTCCACAATCTGATCCGCGCCGGCGAACACAGCGGTATGCTGCCCGATATCCTGCGCAATCTGACCGAATCGTTGAAATGGCAGGACGAACTCGCCGCGCACACCAAGAAGATCGTCATGTATCCGGCCTTCGTCGGCACCGTGGTCATGGGCGTGATGTTCTTCATGATGATCTATCTGGTGCCGCAACTGACCAGCTTCATCGCCTCGGTCGGCCAGGATCTGCCGTGGCACACGCGCGCGCTGATCGTGGTGTCGGACTTCGTGATCCATTACTGGTATCTGATCCTGATTACGCCGCCGGCGCTGTTCTTCGGCATCCGTTATCTGGCGCGGGTCAATGCCCAGGCACGCTATCGTCTGGACAGCTTCAAGCTGCACATCTGGCCGATCGGTCCGATCTACGCCAAGATCCTGCTGTCGCGCTTCTCCAGCAATTTCGCACTGATGTTCGGCGCCGGCATCACCGTATTGGAAGCGCTGCGCATCTCCGAACAACTGGTCGACAACAAAGTCATCGAAGAGGCACTGCAACGCGTGCAGCGGCAGATCGGCGAAGGCGTCGGCCTCACCAGCGCCTTCGAGAACACCGGTCTGTTCCCGGCGCTGGTGATCCGCATGCTGCGCGTCGGCGAAAGCACCGGCGCGCTGGACAAGGCGCTGGAGAACATCGGCTATTTCTACAACCGCGACGTCAAGGAATCGATCGAGAAGGTGCAGGCGCTGATCGAACCGACGATGACCGTGATCCTCGGCGTCATGCTGGGTTGGGTCATGCTCTCGGTGCTCGGTCCGATCTACGACATCCTAGGGAAGATCACCTGACATGCTGTGCCAGATTTTCTATCTCACCAGCAGCAGCCTGACGGCCTATCAATACGATGGCCGCAAGCTGACGCGCATGGACGGATTCGTCGCGGCCGATGCCGGCCTGGCCGATTTCGATCCGTATCTGCAGCACTTCGGCCATCTGCCGACCTATGTGCTCACCGATATGGTGGAAGAGGATTTCCGCATCGACAGCGTGGCGCACACACTCGGTCGCGACCGCAGCGCGTTGCTGGAACGCCATGCGGCTCGCGTCTACCGCGGTACGGAATACCGCCATGCCCAGGTGCTGGGCCGCGATGCGCAGAACAAACGCAAGGACACCGTGTTGTTCAGCGGTCTGTTGAATCCCGAATCCGCCGATCTCTGGCTGGACGCCATGCGCCATTACCGGGTTCCCGTCGCCGGCATCTATTCACTGCCCCTGCTCAGCGCCGAGCTGCTGAAAAAAATCGGCGACAAGCGCAAGGACGTGCTGCTCATCACCCACACTGCCGCCAGCGGTCTGCGCCAATCGTTTTTCAGCGCCGGCCAACTGCGCTTCAGCCGCCTGACACCGGTGCCCGATCAATTGCCGGTCGACGACTACGCGCAATTCATGCATGCCGAGATCGGCAAGACCAAGCGCTATCTGTCGAATCTGCATCTGCTGGCACGCGATGTGGTGCTGGACGTGTGCATGCTCAGCGGTGGCGCCCGGCTTGCGCAGCTGGAACAGATGCGCGAGGCGGAAGGACTGGACCATTACCATCTGTTGTCGCTCAAGGATGTGGCCGCGCGCCTGCGCTATCGCAATCCCAATAGCGATTATCTGTGCGATGGCCTGTATGCGTTCATGGCTGCGTGCAGTAGCATGAACAATCACTATGCGGTCCCCGAGCGGCGCTTCCATTACCAGATGTTCCGCGCCCGCCAAGCGCTGACCGGTCTGTGTGTCGTGGCCAGTGTCGCCGGACTGTTATGGGCCGGCACGCAAGTCGTGGATGCGCAGCTGTACCAACAGGAAATCGCCAAGACAGCGGAACTGCTGAGTGCCGCCGAAACCCGCTACGGTGAAATCCAGGCACACCTGCCACAGACCGATGTCGCGCCGGAAGACATGCGCCTCGCCGTCGCCGCTGCCGCGCAGCTGCAACAGCAACGTCACAACCCGCACAGCGTACTCGCGTACCTTGGTAAGGCATTAGAGACTCAACCCAGTCTGCGGATCGAGCACATCGACTGGTTCGTCAGCGCCGACCGCAACGCCACCGAGACCACACTCGCCGCCGATGCAACACCAGCAGAACCTGTCATCGAATACGACGAGAACGGCAGTCCCGTCGCTGGCAGCGGCGGCGGCACGGACGGCACGACAAGCTACCAGATCGGCATCGTGCAGGGTCGCGTGCTGCCCTTCGCCGGCAATTTCAGCCGTGCACACCAGAACATCGACGATCTGCTCAAGCGCCTGCGCGGCACCCGTGGCGTGATCGCCGCCGAGGCGCTGGCGCTGCCGCTCAACACCGCGACCAGCGGCCGTGTGCAAGGCAGCATCGGCGACACGAGCGGCGCCCAGGAGGCGCCCTTCACCCTGCGCCTGGTGTTGGGAGACGAACATGTCTGACGCCAAGTTGATCTATGCCGAACTGCGCCAGCCGCTGTTGCGCGCGGGCGCCGCGCTGGGCGTGTTGCTGACCGTGATGATCGCGGCCGGCAGCTACAACACCCATATGAGCCAAGCACGCGCATCCGCCGAACAGCATTTCAAAGGCACGGTGCAGGAATACCGCACTGCCATGGAGTCGGAACAGATCCTGCGTACCGAGACCGAGCGCTTCACGCAGTTACGCGCGCGGGGTTTCGTCGGCCCGGAACCACGGCTGCGCTGGGTTGAAGACGTACGTGAGACCGCCGCGCGCGCGGGCCTGCTGACGATCCGCTATGAACTCGAACCGCGCACCGCCCATCCGACCAGCATATCCACCGGCAGCTTCCAATTGTTCGCCAGCCTGATGCGGCTGGAACTGGAACTGCGCCACGAAGGCGATCTGCTGAGCTTCCTGAAGCTGCTCGACGAGCGCCGCAGCGGTCTGTTCGAGCTGTCGGCGTGCGCCCTGCGCCACACCCGCGAGGAGGGTGACATCAGCCTGCAGGAAGGCAACGTCAAGGCCGATTGCGAACTGCGTTGGTACAGCCTCGATGCCGCCGTCGCCGCACCGGTGGGGGAGGCGCAATGAACGCGCCCACGCGTCGAACAGGTCGCAGCGCCCAATTGCTCGGCCGGTTGCTCGGTCCGCTGCTCGGTTTGCTGTTGTGTCCCGCACTCGTCGGCAGCGTGCGGGCCGATGACCTGGGTCGTTTATTCACCAGCACCGCGGAACGCGCGCGTATCGACACCCTGCGTTCCGGTAAACAACTCCAGCAGGATGACGCGACCAGTATTCCCAGCGGCGACCGCGTCGTAGTCAATGGCACGCTGCGCGGCAGCGACGGCAAACGCTTGGTCTGGCTCAACGGCACGCCGGTCAAACCGGGCAGTTCCCGCAACATGACCTTGCTGCGCGACGGCCGCGTGCAACTCACTTGGCGCGACGGCGCAAAGATTCTGAAACCCGGCCAGGGCATCGATCAGACCTCCGGCGAGATCTTCGAAAACCACACGCCGGTGCCGGTTCCAGCCCCGACACCGGTCGTCAAGGAAACCGTGGCGGAAACCAAGCCCAAGGTCGCGGCCGCTGCAACAGCACCCACGTCCACGCCGGAGGCAGCGGCCGCGACCGCCGCCGAGACGAAGCCTGCTGTGGCAGTCGAGTCCAAGGCCAAATAGCCATGCAGCGGCGCGCGCGCGGCACAACTCATCCCAATCAACGCGGCGCGGTCATCATGATCATGCTGCTGATCCTAATCCTGGGCGCGGCGTCGTTTCTGCTAACCAAACTCGGCAAGGGCGATGCGCGGCAGCCTGGCAATCTCGCGACCACCACCGACGTCGGCGCGATCACCGGCGCGCTGATCGGCTATGCGACCATCAACGGCTTCTGTCTGCCGTGTCCCGACACCAACAACGATGGCCTGGCGGATGCGCCCTGCGGTACGGGCGCGCCGGTGGCCGGGCGCCTGCCCTGGCTCACCCTGGGGCTGGGCGCGCTCGACAGTTGGGGACATCGCCTGCGCTATGTCGTCGATCCGGATTTCACCGGCGCCAGTCCCTGCCCCATCACTCAATCATTACAGAGCGGCATCGCGGTGCAGACTCGCAACAATGCCGGCGTCCTGGTCAATCTGTTTCCGCCTGCCGATAACCCGCCCGCCGTGGTGATTGCCCACGGTGCCAACGGCTATGGCAGCATCAACGCAAACGGTACCGTCATGCAGAACCCGCCGGCCAGTCATGTCGACGAGGAGACCAACCGCACGGCGACCACCGGCCTCGTACAACGCACCGCGAGCGATATCACGGCATTCGGCGACGGCCCCTTCGACGATCTGGTCGGCTGGGTGGATAGGAACCGCTATGAGGCCCAACTGGTCAAGGCCAACAATAACGTGCCGTTACCGCCATGAGCGTCAGGATGCGCAAGATGCATACACAAGACAGGCATACACACGCGGGTTTCACCCTGATCGAAATGGCCGTGGTGCTGGTCATCGTCGGGCTGTTGCTTGGTGGCATGCTGGTGCCGCTTGCCACGCAGATGGAAACCGACCGGCGCAAGGAGACCACCGCCACGCTGGAATCGATCCGCGAGGCGCTGATCGGTTTTGCGGTCGTCAACAGACGGCTGCCCTGTCCGGATACCAACGCTGACGGCCGTGAAGATTGCCCCAGCGGCGCGCCGAATGGTGGCCCGAAAGGTTTGCCCTTTGCCGATCTCGGCGTCAGTTCCACCGATGCCTGGGACAATACCTGGAGATACGCGGTCACCAACGCCTTCACTACAGCACCGCCAGGCAACTTCACGCTCGCATCCGTGGGGAATATCAATGTCGGTACGCTCGCCAACAACTGCACCGCCGTACTGCTCGCCAGCAATGTTCCGGCCCTGGTCTGGTCAGGCGGCAAGACCGCCAACGGCGGTGCCTTCGAAGCAGAAAATACAATTCCCGATACCGACAGTTGCTACCTCGACGCCGGTTACCGTCAGACCGGCAACCGGTTCGATGATTTGATCGTCTGGATTCCGCCCGGCGTGCTGTTCAACCGCATGGTAGCTGCGGAAAAGCTTCCCTAAGCCACCCTATTTCGGATTTCATTCAAGCCGGCCCGACCCGGCGCCGCTAAACCCGCTACAGAGCGTCGGCATGGGCCGGCGGCCACGAATCACGACTACTTTGGAAATTGGAAGAAGGGAGCAAGGACTATGTACAAACGTCAATCCGGTTTCACGCTGGTGGAAATCGCCATCGTGCTGGTCATCATCGGCCTGCTGCTCGGCGGCGTGTTGAAAGGTCAGGAGATGATCGCGAATGCGCGCTACAAGAGCCTGCAGAGCGACATCGAGGCCTATAAGGCGGCGTTCTTCGCCTTCCAGGACCGCTTCGGCGCACTGCCTGGCGATTTCACACTGGCCAGCACTCGCTTGAATGCGGCGGCGCCTAATGGAAGCGCCGCGGATGTTGGCAATATTACTGGCGCTACCTGTAGCGCTGCGACCGACGAGTCCTGTTACGTCTGGCAGCACCTGCGCTTCGCCAACCTAATCTCCGGCGCCCCGACGCTCACCAGCACCAACGCCAACCCAACCCATGCCTATGGCTCCACCATGGATGGGATGTTCACGGCCACTATCAACGGCCGTGCCGGGGTATGGCTGTCGGTGGAAGGAGTCCCGGCCGATGCTGCCGCGCGTTATGACCGCGAACTGGACGACGGCGTCGGTAACACCGGCCTGGTAAACTGCAACACCGGCTGCGCCGCCGGTGTCTATCCACTGAACACCAACAACATCAGCCTGCGCGTCAACATCATGTAAACGCAGCTTCGCTGTTTAACTCACAACGGCCCGCCCTTGGCGGGCCGTTTGTTTTTACGCCGCTGAAAATCCCCGTCGAAACAAGCCCCCACGCCGCACTTGGCCCAGCCCTTGCTTACTCCCCTGGAGAGCGCATCCGGCGTCAAACCCCGGGCGCATGGCCCATGAGGATCGGCAGCGAACCATGCACCAGCAGATCAACCTTTTCCAGCCCGTGTTCCGCCGCGAAGCCAAGGTGTTCTCGGCGCGTGCGCTGGCGCAGGTGTTGATGCTGGCGCTGGTCCTGATCGTCGCCGGCGTCGCCTTGCTGCAGCTGCAACTGGGCCGGCATAACGCGACGCGGGATCTGTTAAACGCCCAATACACGGCCTTGGAAAAACAAATAAGCACCCTGGAAGCGCGGGCCGACACCGGTCAATTCGCCAACCTCGATGCCCGCATCAAGACCCTGGAAACCCAGCTCGCCGACGGCAGCGTCGAACTTGCCGAGATCCAACAGCAGGTCGTCGCCCGCAGCGCGGGCTTCGCCGCGTTGTTCACCGCCCTGGCGCGGCATCCGCTCAACGGCCTGTGGCTGACCGGTATCCAGCTGCACGACGACATCCTGGAATTGAAGGGCACCACCGTCGACCCCGAACTGTTGCCGCGCTATCTCGCCCTGCTCACCGAAGACGCCGATCTGGCGCACTGGTCGCTGACCACGGTACGGATGGAACGCGGCGTCGAAACCCCCGGCCAGGTGCAGTTCACCCTGCGTTCCGCCGAAGCCGATGACGGCGACGACGACGAGAAGGATAACTAGATGGCTGCCAAGCGCCTCACCGTCCTGGCGACCCGCATCGACACATTGAGCCTGCGCGAACGCGGCATTCTGCTGGCCGTTGCCTTGCTGGTGCTGTACGCCGTGTGCAATCAACTCTTCATCGCACCGACACTGCACAGCCTCCAGCAGAAGCGCGGCGAGATCACCACACTGCAAACCCAACTGACCGCCTTGCAGACGCGCGCGGGACTGCTGGGACAGAACGCCCAGGACCCGCTGGCGCAACGCAATGCGCGCATCACCGAACTCGAAACCCAGCTCGCCGCCCAGGATGCCCAGTTCGAGGCACAACTCGGCCGGCTGGTACGGCCGCAACAGGCAGCGGCGCTGCTGCGCGATGTGCTGGAACAATCCCCCGGCCTGCGCCTGTTGGGTCTGGACTCGGCGCCGGGCGCGCCGTTGTTGCCCGACAGCGCGCGCAGCGTGCGCATCGTGCGTTACGACTTGAAGCTGCGCGTCGAAGGCGGCTATCTGGCCGCGCTCGAGTATCTGCAACGCCTGGAGCAACTGCCCTGGACGCTGTTCTGGGACGGGCTGTCGCTGGAAGCGCGTGCATATCCGCGCAACGAAATTCAAGTGTCGGTCTACACGCTGGGACAGCAGCCATGAACGTGCGCATCATCCATACACTTCTGTGCCTATGCCTGTTGTCCGTTCTGGGCACGGCAACGGCCACGACGCTGATCGACCCGACCCAACCCAGCGGCACGCCGCAGCTGGACGCGAACGGCGGCGGACCCGGCGGCTGGCGGCTCAGCGCCACGCACATCACGCCGGCCAAACGCCTGGCGGTCATTAATGGAACCCAGGTCGCCGAGGGTGATCTGATCGGCTCAGCGCGTGTACTGCGAGTCAGTCACGCCCAAGTCAAACTCGATGCGCAGGGAGAAATCGTCACCCTGCGCCTCCTGCAGGCAGAGGTGAAAAAAACGCGATGAACACACGCATGGATGACGCGATGATGAAACGCTTGGCGCTCTCGGTACTGGTCCTGGCCCTGTGCGGGTGTCAGGCGACGGGTCTGCACGACAGCGGGCCGATCTCGCCGACACTGGCCAGCATCGACGGTGCCCTCAAGGATGCGAATGCTGCGCAGCCCACAAGCTCGAATACACCGCCGCCGGAAGTCGCCGCCGCCTTGCTGCCACCGGTGACGCTGAATCTGCCGGAGGCTGCGCAGCCGGCCGAGCCGCGCTTCGATGTCGCCGTGAACCATGTGCCCGCGCAGCAGTTCTTCATGGGGCTGGTCGACGGCTCGCCGTATAACATGGTGGTACACCCCGAGGTCGGCGGAGAGATTTCGCTGAATCTCAAAAACGTCACCGTCGATGAAGTCATGAACACCGTGAACAGCGTCTACGGCTACGAATACAGCCGCAACGGTTCGGTGTACGAAGTGCTGCCGGCGCGCCTGCGTTCGCATGTCTTCAAGGTCGATTATCTGAATATGCGCCGCATCGGCGCCTCGCAGACCCGCGTCAGCTCGGGGCAGATCACCCAGAACGAAAACGATAACTCGAACAACGGCTCCAACGGGTCTAATAGTTCGGGTAGCTCAGGTAACACGGGCAATACCGGGAACAGGACGAATAACAACACGAGCGGCAATAACACGAACAACAACTCCGGCTCCGCCAATGTGGTCTCCGGCAGTCAGGTCAACACTCAGTCCGAGGCCGACTTCTGGCGCGATCTGAAAACCTCGCTGGAACTGCTCGTCGGCATGGTGAATCGGCAGGCGGGCATTGTCGTGGTGCGCGCCATGCCGGGCGAACTGCGCGAGATCGGAGATTATCTGAGTACCTTGCAGAACGCCGTCGAGCGCCAAGTGGTGCTCGAGGCCAAGATCATCGAAGTGGAGCTCAACGACGGCTTTCAGTCCGGCATCAACTGGGCGGCACTGGGCGAACCTGGCAATAATAAAACCATTGTCGTCGGCCAAGTCGGTGGTGGCACTCTGCTCAACCGGAACGGGCGCACCTCCGGCACGGGCAGCACCAATGGCACCATCAATCCGATCTTCCCGAATGTGCCGGATGCCTTCAACGTCAGTCCGTTCGGCGGCATGTTCGGCATCGCCGCCAACCTCAACGACTTCGTCGCACTGATCGAATTGCTCAAGACCCAGGGCCAGGTGCAGGTGCTGTCCAGCCCGCGCGTGTCCACGGTCAACAACCAAAAGGCCGTCATCAAGGTCGGCACCGACGAATTCTTCGTTACCGACATCGACACCAATACCGACACCAGCAACGGCACCTCGAATCAATCCGTCGACGTGCAGCTCACGCCGTTCTTCTCCGGCGTGGCCCTGGATGTGATCCCCGAGATCAACGACCGGGACGAGGTGATCCTGCACATTCATCCGACCATTTCCGAGGTCACCGAGCAGAACAAGGACATCAGCCTGAACGTCAAGGACACGCTCAGCATACCGCTGGCGCGCTCCACCATTCGCGAATCCGACGCCGTCGTGCGCGCGCGCAGTGGCCAAGTCATCGTCATCGGTGGCTTGATGAAGGATTCGCGTCGCGACGATCAGGCGAAGACGCCGTTCCTGGGCGATCTGCCGGGCATCGGCGCCGCCTTCCGCCACACCCGCAAGCTGTCCACCAAGAGCGAGTTGGTGATCCTGCTGCGCCCGCATGTGATTTCGGGTTCCCAGGGCTGGAACGATCAGCTGCAAAGCTCGAATCAACGTATCGATAGCCTGCAAGGGTCCGGGGCCGGATCATCTGGCACCGAATCCAGTTCGGGCGCCACGCCCCGCTGATCGGAGCATCGCGCCATGTATCTGGAGCACTTCGGTCTGCAAACCTTCCCGTTCGGCATCACGCCGGACACCGGCTTCTATTTCGATTCGCCCAGTCACCAAGAGGCGCTCAATGTGCTGTTGGTGGCGCTGCGTAACGGGGAAGGATTCTTGAAGATCACCGGCGAGGTCGGCACCGGAAAGACGCTGTTGTGCCGGCGCCTGCTGCATCTTCTCGATGACGAATTCGTCACCGCATATATCCCGAATCCGTTTTTGACGGCAACCGCGCTGCGCATGGCGCTGGCCGAGGAACTCGGCATCGATTTCGCGCGCAACATCGGCCAACACCGCTTGCTGAAACTCATCACCGAGCGGCTCATCGAACTCAACGCCGCCGGCAAACGCGTGGTGTTGTTGCTCGACGAAGCCCAGGCCCTACCCGATGAGAGTCTCGAAGCGCTGCGCCTGCTCACCAATCTGGAAACCGAAAAGGACAAACTGCTGCTGGTGGTGCTGTTCGGTCAACCCGAATTGGATACGCGTCTGGCGCAAAAAAACTTCCGGCAACTGCGCCAGCGCATCATCTTCGCGTACTCGTTGCGCCCGCTCGACGCACAGGAAGCGACGGCCTATCTGCGCCATCGTTTGGCCATCGCCGGCGGCAGCGGCGGCGAACTCTTCGATGCCGGCGCACTGCGCGCACTGATCCGCGCCAGCCACGGCATCCCGCGTCTGCTGAATATTCTCGGCCACAAATCGCTGATGGCCGCATTCGGTCACGGCGCGGCGCACATCCGCGCGTGCCATGTCCATCAAGCCATCGCCGATACCCCCGATACCTATAGCGGTGCCACACCGTTGTCGCGCTGGCGCCGACCGGCCTGGCTGTTCGGCACGCTCGGCGCGTTGGGCACCGCGGCCACGCTCGCGGGTGTCAGTCTGATGTTGTGGGGAATGTGAGCCATGAGCCTCGTCAACCAGATGCTGAAAGACTTGGAACAACGCCGCGCGGAATTGCCGCGTGGCGACAGCCTGCGCGGACTGCGCTCGGCACCGCCGGCCGCTGAGTCGCAACGCACATTCTGGCCGACGCTGCTGATCACCGCGGCGCTGGGCGGCGTCGGTTATGGCTGGTGGCTCACGTTCGCGGAACCGGGTATGCAACACGGACTCGAAGCACCGCCCGTGGCCGCCGTCGTCGCCACGGAACCCAAGGGCTGGGTAGCCGAAAACGCCGTGGCACAGCAACCGCCTGCCACAGAAATAGATGCGGCCTGGGATAAGACTTGGGAGCCACGCACCGCAGAAGCCGTTTCGGTGGCGGCGCTGGAAGAATCGTCCGCGCAATACCCGCCCATGGCACACACCACGCTTGCAGCAGAGGAACCGGCCACGCCAACGCCGTCCACGATCAAACAACCCGCGCCGCAACCCGCGCCCACCACGACCGCGACCACCGTGGCGAGTACCAACAACACAGGCACGGGCGACACGCCCTCCATGCGCAAGACGCCGCGCCTGCCGAGCCCGCGCGAACAGGCCGCGCACGACTATGCCGCCGCGCTGGATGCACTGCGCGCCGGCGACAACACGCACGCCGAGGAATTTCTGCGTGCGGCATTGGAGAAGATTCCCGGACATGCCCAGGCCGCGGAGACCTTGGCCGCGACCTTGCTCCAGCAGCGCCGTAATCAGGAGGCCGAAGACGTACTCGCCGAGGCCATCGCCGCGGCACCACAGGCACCGCGCCTGCTGACACTGCATGCGCGCATCCTCGCGGATAGCGGCCGCGATGCCGAAGCCGTGGCCTTGTTGCAGACACCCGCGCTGTCCGGCGATGCGGAATCCCAGGCCTTGTTGGGCGCGTTGCAGCAACGCCTCGGCAACGATGCGCAGGCCGCGAATGCCTATCGCCAAGCCTTGACGCGCGCACCGCAACGCGGCGCCTGGTGGTTGGGTCTGGCGATCAGCCTGGAACGCAGCCAACAGCCCGCGGCCGCGCTGGAGGCCTATCGCCGCGCGCTGACCGACGCCGCGCTGGATCAGCACGTGGTCGGCTATGTGCGCGGGCGCATCGACGTGCTCGATAACGGTAAAGGCTGAGGGAACGCCATGGCAGCCCCAAAACGTGTGCGCATCGGCGACTTGCTGGTCGAACACAAAATCATTTCCGAGGCGCAATTGCAGGCGGCGCTCGCCGATCAGAAAAAGAGCGGCCGCAAGCTCGGCCGCGTGCTGATCGAAAACGGCTTCGTCAAGGAAGACATGCTGCTGGAGTTGCTGTCGCGCCAGCTCGCCATCCCGTTCGTCGATCTGACCAGCTTCGAACTCAATCCGGACCTGGTGCAGAAACTCCCCGAGACCTACGCGCGCCGTTACCGCGCCATCGTCATCAAGCAATTGCCCGACGGCCTGCTGCTGGGCATGGGCGATCCCACCGACATCTTCGCCTACGACGAGCTGGTGCGCATCCTCAAGCAACCGGTGCAACTCGCGGTGGTGAAGGAATCGGACCTGCTGCAATACATCGATCGCATCTATCAACGCGGCGCGCAGCTCAAGAGCCTGGCCAGCGAAGTCGGTCAAGACATGGCGGAAAGCGCCTTCGACCTCGGCCAGCTCGGCATCGACAGCACGCAGAGCGACGCGCCGGTGGTGCGACTGTTGCAAACGCTGTTCGAAGATGCCGTGCGCGGCAACGTCTCGGACATTCACATCGAACCCGACGAGGACGGTCTGCGCATCCGCCGCCGCATCGACGGCGTGCTCTACGAACAAGTGATGGACGAGCGGCGCATCGCCGGCGCATTGGTGTCGCGCCTGAAGCTGATGGCCGGCGCGGACATCTCGGAAAAGCGCCTGCCGCAGGACGGCCGCTTCAGTCTGCGCGTGCAGGATCGCAGCATCGATGTACGTCTCGCCACCATGCCGACGCAGAATGGTGAATCGGTGGTGATGCGTTTGCTCAATCACGACGACCATCGATTTTCCCTGGAACAATTGGGCATGCCACCGGCGTTGCTGGAACGTTTCCGGCATGCGATCAAGCGTCCGCACGGTCTGATCCTGGTCACCGGTCCGACCGGCAGCGGCAAGACCACCACGCTGTACGCGGCGCTGACCGAACTCAACAAGCCGCAGAAGAAAATCGTCACCGTCGAAGACCCGGTGGAAATCCGTCTGCCGCGCATCAACCAAGTGCAGGTACATGCGAAGATCGGCCTGGATTTCGCGCGCGTGCTGCGCACCACCTTGCGTCTCGATCCGGACATCATTCTGGTCGGCGAAATTCGCGACGCCGAGACCGGCGAGATCGCGCTGCGCGCGTCCATGACCGGTCATCTGGTACTCTCGACCTTGCACACCAACGACGCCGCCAGCACCGCGCTGCGCTTGATCGACATGGGCCTGGAACCGTATCTGGTCGCCTCCACCGTGCAGGCTATCGTCGCGCAACGCTTGGTGCGGCGCATCTGCGACAAATGCCGTAGCGAGACGCCGCCCGATGCCAGCCAACAAGCGTGGCTGCGCGGCGCGCTGGGCGATGCGGCGGTACAAGCGACCTTTTACACCGGCACCGGATGCGGCCAATGCAATCACACCGGCTATCGCGGCCGTACCGGCGTCTACGAATTGCTGGAGATGGATGCGCAATTGATCGACTGCCTGCGGCGCAACGATCAAGGCGGTTTCGAACGCGCCGCACGCGCGCAACCCGGCTATCGACCGCTGGTGCAGCACGCGCTGGAACTCGCGCGCGCCGGTGTCACCACCGTGAGCGAGGCGATGAGTCTGGCGGGGTGGATGGAATGATTGACACCCACATGCCGCTCGATTGTTCAAGCGTAGGTTGGGCTAAGCGCAGCGCAGCCCAACACGGCGCACGTTGGGCTTCACATCCGTTCAGCCCAAGCTACGGAAGGCATCGTTGAACCATGGCGGTCTTCGAATACAAAGCTCGAGGCCCACGCGGTGACGCGATCAGCGGCAACATGGAGGCCGTCAACGCGGACGGTGTGGCCGCGCGCCTGATCGAGGGTGGGCTTACGCCGGTGGACATCCAACCGGCGCGCGAGAAGCGCAATCTCGCCAACGATCTGAATGCCTATTTTCCGCAGTCGGTGACGCTGACCGATCTGATTCAGTTCAGCCGCCAGATGTACAGCCTGACCCGCGCCGGCGTGCCGATCCTGAGCGCTCTCTCGCAACCGCACTCTGAGCGGCACGCTCGGCGAAATCCGTCAGGCGCTGGAGGCCGGTCACGATCTGGCCAGCGCGCTCAATCAGCATCCCAAGGTGTTCTCGCCGTTCTATGTGGCGATGATTCGCGTCGGCGAAACCAGCGGCAAGTTGCAGGATATCTTCAAACAGCTGGCCTATTACCTGGAACGCGAGAAGACCACCCGCGATCAGATCAAGAAGGCGCTGCGTTATCCGAGCTTCGTGCTCACGGTGATTGTGGTGGCGATTTTCATCGTCATGCGTTTCGTCATTCCACCGTTTTCCAAATTCTTCGCCAGCTTCGGCGCCGAACTGCCCTGGCAGACGCGCGCGCTGATCGCGCTGTCGGACTTCTTCGTCCACAACGGTGTCTGGCTGTTCGGCGGCACCGCGCTCGCGGTCATCGGCGTGATCTATTACGTTCGCACGGACGAAGGCCGCTATCGCTGGGACAAACTCAAGCTGCGCCTGCCGCTGGCCGGCGCGGTCATCTACCGGGCGACACTGGCGCGCTTCACCCGCCTGTTCGCCATGGCTCAATCCTCCGGCGTGCCGCTCATCACCGGCCTGAGCGTGGTGGCGCGCGCGCTGGACAACCGTTACATCGAGGAACGCATCCTGACCATGCGCAACGGCATCGAGCGCGGCGAGTCCATCGCCCGCACGGCGGCGGGCTCGGGCATTTTCGATCCGCTGTCCTTGCAAATGATGGCGGTGGGCGAGGAGGCCGGCACCCTCGACGAATTGTTGGGCGAGGTCGCCAGCTATTACGACCAGGAGGTCGACTACAGCATTGACAAGCTCAGCTCCGCCATCGAACCGATCCTGACAGCGGTCGTGGCTGTCCTGGTGCTGATCCTGGCCATGGCCGTCTTCCTGCCGCTGTGGGACGTCGGCGCGGCGGCCCTGCACCGCGGGCGATAAGGTCAACGGTCCAGTGTGCCGTCATTCCGGACGTAGCGTAGCGGAGATCCGGAATCCAGGGGGTTGTACTCAGGTAGTTATGGATCCCGGCTTTCGCCGGGATGACATCGGAGGAACATGTCGGTCTTCCTTAACTGCCTGTAATGAATTTGTTTAAGTTCGGAAATGGTAGGTCGATAACCCTCCAGAACCCGGTATCGGGGCTGGCTCAACGTGCGGGATGCACAACCCCGCTATTATGGAGATTGCGGAAATGAACAAGCAGACTGGTTTTACCCTGATTGAATTGGTGATGGTCATTGTGATCATCGGCATCCTGGCCGCCATGGCGGTACCGCGGTTTGTGGATATGCAGGGCGAGGCGGAGACCGCCGCCCAGGAAGGCACATTGGCTGCGGTACGCACCGCCTACGCGACCGCCACCGCGCAGGCAAACGGTTACCCGACGGTCACACAGATCGCCGCCAACGTTCAGACCGGCAGCGGCGGCACCGCGACGGCAGCAGCCACTGGCGTGCAGGTTGTTATCAACACGACTACCTACACCGTGTTGACCTATACCGACGCCACTTGCCTAACGCCAACCGCCGCCGTGGGCAACGCCGTGCGGTGCGTCGGCAACATCAACTAAGCGCAAGACGCTCAGTCAACGCCCGCATGGGCATCGAGGGGCGGGCTACGGCACGCCCCTTTTTCATTGCTGACCGCTTCGCACAATGGACAACACGCGCAGGATGCATAGGACCGCACAAACCGGCTTCACGCTGATCGAACTGGTGATGGTCATCGTCATCATCGGTATCCTCGCGGCGATGGCCGCACCGCGTATGTCACTCACCGATTCCAGCGTGCATGCCCAGGCCGCGCAGATCGCGCGCGATATCCGTCATGCGCAGATGCTGGCGATGACTCAGGGTCGCACGCTCACCTTCCAATCGCTCGGCGGCAGTTACCGCTGTACCGATAGCACCAGTACCGTCATCACCGACCCGGCGACGCAGCAGCCGTTCACGTTCACGCTGAACAACGGCGTGACCCTGACCGTCGCCAGCGTCAACTTCGACAGTCTTGGACGACCGGTCAGCGGCGGCGCACTGCGCAGCACGGCCGTGGACTTTACCGTCAGCGGCGGTGCACAGAGTGCCGCGCTCTCGGTGAGTCCAGTCACGGGCTTCGTGGCGGTGATGCCATGAGCCGGCGCGAATTTACACCCCTCACCCCAACCCTCTCCCAGGGGGAGAGGAGGCAACGCGGTTTCACCTTGGTCGAGATGGTCATGGTGATCGTGATTCTCGGCATCGCCAGCGTCGCGCTCATGGATCAATTCGTCAACGCGTCGAAAAGTTATCTCATCGACGAACAGCTCCAGACGTCCACGCAGCTTGCCCAGGAATGCGCCGAACACATTCTGGCGACGCGGCGCTTGCAGGGCTATGCGACGGCGATTGCCACGAACTGCTTGGCATTGCCAGCCGCGTATACGACGGCGGGTTATGCGCGCAACGCAACGCCTGGCGTCGAACCGGCATTCTGCATTACGTCGCCCTGTGTACAAGTCGACGTGGTCGTGACCCAGGGCGCAACGGAACGCGCGCGCGTGGTGTTCATGCTGGGGAGTTATTGAGCATGGCGCGCGGTATGAAGCACGTTGCAACCACCCTCACCCCAGCCCTCTCCCCGAGGGAGAGGGGGCAAGATGGTTTCACCCTGATCGAAATGGTCATGGTCATGGTGATCCTCGGCATACTCGGCGTCACCCTGTCCACGCTGTTGAGCACCGGCGTGGGCGCCTTCATGGCAGGCAACAAGGTCGCGGATACGCTGTCGAAATTGCGGCTCTCCAGTGAACGCATCGCACGCGAGTTGCGCACGGTGCGGCGCGATCCGGCGGCCACGACCGATTTCGATTTTCTGTCGCGCACCCCCACCAGCGTGCAATTCCGCCGCTTTGAAAATAATGGCGTGACCGTGACCACGGTGACGCTCGACACCAGCGGCACGAACCTGCGGCTCGCCTATAACACGCCGCCCGGCACGTTCACGCTCAGCGATCAACTCGGTTCACTCGCCCTGACCTATTGGCAACAGGACGGCACGGCCGCGACCAGCGATGCCAACGTCGCCTTCGTCGTCATCGAGCTGAGTCTCACCGACAGCAACGGCAACAGCTATCCACAACGCACTCGCGTCGCGTTGAGGAACCGGCAATGAACAGCGGCGTAACCGGAAGCGTTTTGCTCCCGTCATTCCCGCGCAGGCGGGAATCCACGGTCCCCGCCGCCGTCAGCTTGCTGGATTACTCGCTACGCTCGCCCTTCGGGCCGCCCTACGGACGTTCAACGCGCTTCGCGCTTTTGTCCCGCCTGCGCGGGAATGACGGGCTTACTCATACATCCCTGGGAAAGCAACGCGGCGCCGGTACGCTGATGGCGACGGTGTTCCTGCTGCTGATCATCGCCCTGCTCGGCGGCATCGGCCTGCGCATGGCGGGCACCGACATCAACGACACAGCCGTGCAGAACGACAGCGTCGAGGCGCTGTTCCTGGCCGAGAGCGGATTGGAGCGCGCGCTGCAAAAACTGGCGGCCGGCACCGTCTGCGGCGCGGCTGTAACCGACGTGGCGGCGCAAACGCTCGGGCGCGGCACCTTCCAGATCACGAGCGCCGCGATCAACGCCGGCCTATGCCGTGTGCAGGTGCTCGGCAGCGTGGGACTGGCGGGCACAACACCCGCGACACGCCTGATCGAGGCCGACCTTAGTCTCGGTGGTTGTCGTGGCTGGGCGGTGGGCAGTGCCAGCGGCGGCGAGGTGTTGTTGTGCTGGAACGGCACCAGTTGGTCGCGCAGCGGTCCGTACCCGGCGATACCCGACACGACTCTGCGCGGCGTCACCTGCCCTGCGTCGAATGATTGTTGGGCCGTGGGCAGTCGCTCCGGAGGCGGGCTGATAGCGCATTGGGATGGCACGACATGGTCGCGCGTGCCCACGGGCTCCTTACCTAACGAGAACCTGTACGGCGTGCATTGCTACGACAGCAACAATTGCTGGGCCGTCGGCAACAACCGGGCCTTCGTGCGTTGGGACGGCGTGTCCTGGAGTATCGGTACTTACGCGCCTGGATTCCCCAACACACGTATGAATGCTGTGTCCTGCGCTGCAGCGCTGGATTGTTGGGCAGTAGGCGATGATACAGGCGGCGAGGTCATTGCTCATTGGACGGGTGGAAGTTGGTCGCGTGTCGCTACGTCTATTGCCATACCCAATGCAGTACTTCGCTCCGTTGGTTGCCAATGTCACGTTCTATGGCGTCCATTGTTCCGCAGGTAATGATTGCTGGGCAGTCGGTGATACCTTGGGCAACAACGACATCATCGCACACTGGGATGGCGGTTCGTGGTCCAGCAACTCGTATGCCGGTGTGAGCAACAATCGTAGGCTATATGCAGTCTATGCGGTGAACCCCAGTGAAGGCTATGCCGTTGGCGCCAACGGCCTCATCGCCGCTTGGAATGGCAGTACCTGGGCCGATCAGGCTTCTCCGGTCGGCTCGCCACTGCGCGCGGTCACCATGGCGCCGGCCGGTGGCGGTGCCGTGGCAGTACAGCGCTGGCGCGAAATCATTTTGTAGAGACGAAATCAGCCCTGCTACTATGCGGCGGGGCACGGCAACGGGATAGCGCTATGAACTTTTCATTCTTATCGTTTGGCAAGGCGCGCGCGCAGGGTATGCACACGGCGGTCGTGGTGCGCAGCGACGGTGTCGCGCTGGCGCAGGTCGATACCACCAAGGCGCGGCCGCGTCTGCAACACTGCCAGTTCCGCGCCGCCAGCGAGGCACAACTTGCCGATACGTTGTCGGCGCTGGGCAGGCAACAGAATCTGGGCAAGGCCGCGTGCCACGCCGTGATGCCGCTCGGCAGCTACAGCCTGTTGCTGATCGAGGCGCCCGAAGTGCCCGCCAACGAATTGCGCGCCGCAGTGCGCTGGCGCATCCGCGAGCTGATCGACTTCCACGTCGACGATGCGGTGCTGGATGTGTTCGATGCGCCGGCCAGCGGCGCGCGCACCACGCAAACGCATCTGTATGTCGTGGTCAGTCGCAGTAATGACGTCAAGCAGCTCGCCGATCGTATCCAGGATGCGGGCATCGGCTTGGGCGTGATCGACATCCCCGAACTGGCGTTGCGCAATGTCGCCGCGCAATTGCCGGAAGACGCGCAGGGCGTGGCGCTGTTGTATTTCGGCGCGGAGCGCGGCCTGATCGCCTTGTGCCGCAATCAGACACTGTATCTCGCGCGCACGCTGGACATCGGCCAAACGCGTCTGCAAGAGGCGGTGGCCGACGGACAGACCGAGGCGCTGTTCGATGCGCTGGCGCTGGAAGTACAACGTTCTCTGGATTATTACGACCGCACGTTCCAACAGGCGGCCATTGGCCATCTGCTGATTGCACCGCTGGCCGAACCGATACCGGGTCTGGTCGAAGGACTGCGCGCCAACCTGGGTTTGCAGGCGCGTATGTTGGAACTCAGTGAAGTCGTCGATGGCGCGGAAAAGATTCCCGCCGAACAGGCCGCGCAGTGTCTGCTGGCCATCGGCGCGGCGTTGCGCAGCGAAAGCAAAACATTGTAGGAGCGGCCCCTGGCCGCGAACGGTTATTTCACCGTAGCGTTCGCGGCCAGGGGCCGCTCCTACAATAACGTAGGTTGGGCTGAGGCGGTGTGTGCCAAAGCTCAACGCGATGCCAGCTGGTGTTGGGGTTCGCTGCGCTCATCCCAACCTACATGTCCTTCACACCAAAGAGCGCAAAAAACGCGGAGAAAATCAGAATTTGATTTGTTTGCTTGGGGAGATCATGCCCACGTAGGCGAGCATGACAACATTCCCCAATTTATTATCCTTTGCGATCTTTGCGCTCTCTGGTGTGAAATATTCTTTGCCGATCCAGCAAGCCTCAATCGCTCGACGCGCTCTCGTCCATCTCCAGTTCCTTGATCTTGCGCGTGAGCGTGTTGCGGCCCCAACCGAGCAGGCGCGCGGCATCCTGACGCCGGCCGCCGGTGTGCTTCAAGGCGGTTTCGATCATGATGCGTTCGAACGCGGGCGTTGCACGATCGAGCAAGCCTTGTTCGCCGCGCCCGAGTTCCTGATCGGCCCAGCGCCGTAATGCCTGTTCCCAATCACCACCGGCACCGGCCTGCTCCGGCACTGTCTCGTTCAATTCCGGTGGCAGATCGGCCATATGAATTTCGCGGCTGGCGGCCATCACCGTCAACCAGCGACACATGTTTTCCAACTGCCGCACATTGCCCGGCCAGTCGAATTGCGACAGATAATTCGCCACCTCGGTACGCACGGTCTTGGGTTCGACATTGAGTTCCTGCGCGGCGCGATCGAGAAAGAATCGCAGCAGCGGCGGGATGTCTTCGCGGCGCTCGCGCAACGGCGGGATGTGGATGCGGATGACATTGAGGCGGTGATAGAGATCCTCGCGGAAGCGCCCTTCCTTGACCAAATTTTCCAGGTTCTGGTGGGTGGCGGCGATGATGCGCACGTCGACCTTGATGGGTGTATGACCGCCGACGCGGTAGAACTCGCCGTCGGCCAGCACACGCAGCAGGCGGGTTTGCAATTCGGCCGGCATGTCGCCGATCTCGTCGAGGAACAGACTGCCGCCGTCGGCCTGTTCGAAGCGACCGATGCGCCGGTTCTGCGCGCCGGTGAACGCGCCGCGCTCGTGACCGAACAATTCCGACTCCAGTAGATCGCGCGGAATCGCCGCCATGTTCAGCGCGATGAATGGCGCGTCCTTGCGCGGACTGTGGCGGTGCAACGCACGGGCGACCAATTCCTTGCCGGTGCCGGATTCGCCGTTGATGAGCACGGTGATATTCGAACGCGACAGGCGGCCGATGGCGCGGAACACCTCCTGCATCGCCGGAGCTTCGCCGATGATCTCCGGTGTTTGCGTGATGACGGTCTGGCCGCTGTCGGCCTGTTGGCGACGGCGGTGTTCGACGGCGCGCTGCACCAGCGCCACGGCCTCGTCGACATCGAAGGGCTTGGGCAGGTATTCGAACGCACCGCCTTGATACGCAGCCACGGCGCTGTCGAGATCGGAATGCGCGGTCATGATGATGACCGGCAGATCGGGATAACGCGTGTGGATATCGCTCAACAGTTCGAGGCCGTTGATGCCGGGCATGCGGATGTCGGTGATGAGCGCGTCGGGGCGCGCGCGTTCCAACGCGTCCAACACGCCGGTCGCGCCGGAAAAACTCGACACTTCCATGTCGGCCTGCTTCAGTGCCTTTTCCAGCACCCAGCGAATGGAGCGATCGTCATCGATCACCCAGATCTTATCGCCCTTGGTCATGTTGGCTCCAGTGGTAACAGTATGGTGAATTCGGTGTGGCCCGGCCGGCTGCTGCATTCGATGATGCCGCCATGCACATTGACCAGCGATTGTGCGATCGACAGGCCCAGGCCGGTGCCCTCGGCACGCCCGGTCACCATCGGGTAGAAGATGGTTTCCAACATCTCGGGCGGAATGCCCGGACCGTTGTCGATGACGTCGACACGCACCACCAGCTTGTGACGCTTCTGGCCGATGGTGAACTGCCGTTGCGTGCGCGTGCGCAGGATGATCTGGCCTTTGCCGTGCCGCGGCTGCGCGGCGTTGCGCACGATATTGAGCAACGCCTCAATGAGTTGCTCAGGGTCGGCGCGGAAATCCGGGATACTCGGATCATAGTCGCGGATCAGGGTCAATCCGGTATGTTCTTCGGCGGCCACCAGATTGCGCACATGCTCGACGATCAGATGGATATTGCACGTGCGCATCTGCGGCAGTTGGTTCGGACCGAGCATGCGGTTGACCAAGCCGCGCAGACGATCCGCTTCGCCGATGATGATGCGCGTGTACTCTTTCAGGTCTTCGTTATCCAGCTCGCGTTCCAGCAGTTGCGCCGCGCCGCGCAGACCGCCGAGCGGATTCTTGATCTCGTGCGCCAGACCGCGCACCAATTGGCGGGCGACCTGGTGCTGCTCCAGCAGATTTTCCTCGCGCGCGATGCGCAGGTGCCGATCCAACTGGGTCAGTTCGACCAGGATTTCGGTGCCGCCGGCCTGATCGATCGGCGTGACGATACAGTCGACGGTGATGTCGTGGCCGCCCGGCAGGCGCAGATGCAGTTCATGTTCGGTGTAGGGCTGGATGCTGTCGACGGCGTAGCGCAAGCGCTCCGCCAAGGCGACCGCGCCCGGCAATAGCTCCAGTACGCCCTGGCCACTGGCTTGGCGCAGACTCACCGCCAGCAGCGTTT
>JACRMO010000214.1:1144-3595 GCA_016214925.1 Gammaproteobacteria bacterium | reverse complement strand
GTGTGCCGTTGGTCGAATTGATGCGGAACAGATTGCGCAGCAAGGTGTTCTTGTTGGTCTGCGCGGTGGCATCGATAGGCGTGGTGATGTCGTCGACATCTTTCACCGGTGTGCGCACGGCGTTGTTGTTCCACAGCGTAGCCAGCCCCATGCGTGCCGAGGAATCGATGATGACCGCCGACAGCGCGCGCTTGGCGCCGTATTCGCGTTTACGGTAATAGCTGTACCAGTTGGCGTAGTTGGTCTGTTGGGCGGCACTCAAGGTGCTGACGCGCTGGCAGACCGTGGTGCCGAAGGCGGTGCACTCGGCCGTGGTGTCCGCCGCGGCGCTGGCGTGGGTGGGACATTCGCCGTTTTGGTAAACGCCATCGGCGTTGGCGTCGTTCCAGAGGAAGTAATAGTTATTGGAAAGATTCGTTGTGCCGGCGGCGGCGCTATACGGATCGATGCGCGCCGCCGCAAGGGTGGCATTCGCATAGGTGACGCTGGCCGAATCCACGCCATCCCAGGGGGTGTAGGTGCGAGTCGGGTTGTAGGCCATGCCGTTATAACCGGCACACAGCCGGCGTTCCTCCTCGGCGGTGTCGGGCGAGTAATCCAGATTACCGCTGTCCGAAGCGGTGGGATGCGCGAGCTCCGCGCCGCGCGTGAGCAACACTTCCCAGTCCATACTGCCCGAGTCGTCGACCATGAAGAAGATGTTCGACTGCACCGAGCTTTCCAGGAACAGCGGGCTGTCGGCCAGGGTGCCTGGCGCGGCCTGGACCTCGCCGAGCAGCACGACGCTGATGGCGGCGGCGATGACAGTGCGTGCCGCGCGGCGATGGGTGCGGTCGGTGGCAGGCAAGCGGGCGTTGGTGTTCATGGTCGTATCTCCCAGAGAGTCGGCCGTGGAATGTGTTCCACAGCCCACGGATAACTCATTCAGTTCAAGCGTCGGGTGTAATGGCTCCACGCCAGGTAACGGGAAGTGCCGTCGACGCTCCAGCCGATGGCGGTGATGCGAAAGGCGTACATGACGACCGGAACTGGATCATTCGGGTTGAGCCCCGCGGGATCTTCAGTTGGCCCCATGTATTCGATGATGTAACGCGGCGTATCTTGGTTATCGAGCAGGCTCAGCGACGCCACACCGTTGCTTTGCCACGCGCTGTTGTCATAGAGGTTGAAGGTCGGTGGGTTCACAGCCGCGCCCGAGGCAGTCTCTTGCAGAGAATACAGGCCGTTGGCACCACTGAAATTAGCGAGGTCACCGATGGCCGTGACGTTATTGGTTAGCCAGGCCTCAGCGTCGCGCAGCGCAGTTTCGGCGGCCTGATAAGCCTGTTGCCGCTGCTGGTTATTGGCGGCCATCTTCTCTTCCATGGTGGTACTGCTCATGCCAGCGATGCCAAGCACGGTCATGATCAGCAAGATCATCAGGCTCACCAGCAGCACGGCGCCACGTTGTTGCTGAAGGGAGAGTGCGTAGCTTCGGTTCATGTGCATATCCCTCATCACAGAATAGTATCGCCGCGATTGCGCAGGCGCACTGTGGTGGTGAAGTCCTTGGCGATGGTGGCGCCGGCCTGCACCGGATCGACGGTGTTCAGCCGCAGTGTCAGGCGCATGCTGACGACGTTGTTCCAATTCGCCGCCCCAACATCGTCGGCAGCGACATAGCGGTCCGCGCCGAGATCAGTGTCGTTGTTGACGCCGAACTGCACCTGGAAATCCTCGACGCCCTGAATCAGTTCGTTGGCGGGCGCGATACTGTCGACGTATAGCGAGTTGCCGGTGCCGCTGGTGCTCGCACCGACCAGATAGGTCGTGGATGAAATCGAGAAGGCGGTGGCGTAGGAACCTTTCTCGGTGCCGATGGGTTCTAATCCATTCCAATCCCCCGAAATATTCTCCTGGCCTTGGTTCGGGCCGCTGTCCGCAGCGATGCCGGGGTTGAATTGGATGGCGCCAGCACTGGTTCCGGGATCGTTGGTGATCATTACCACCATGATGTGTCCGCAGTCGCCGAAGGTCATCAGGTCGTATTGGCGGATGTTATTGTAGTTGGGGTTGGTAGAATCGATCTGCAAGGAATACTTCGTATCTGTATCGTATTTATCGGTCAAGTGAATACCGCCCGAGGAACCGAACCGCAGCGTAAGCACGTCAGTGCCATCGACCCCGGTATTGTCTTCGCCAGCGATCGGTGTAGTGAAGTCGAAGCGCCCGGTTTGATCGAGGAGATTGTTGGCGATGGCGACGGCGGCTGAATCCGAGCAGCCCATATAACCCGACCGCGCGATATCCTGACTGATCCGATCCAACGCATACCGCGCGTTCTCCTGCAGCCGCGACATGCCGTCCTGCATGGTGTAGGTCTGGCGCGAGGCGAGGAAGATCTGAATGACGCCGGCGAGCAGCAGCAGGCTGATGGTGATGGCGATCATCAACTCGACCAGGGAGAAGCCG
>JACRMO010000214.1:0-1063 GCA_016214925.1 Gammaproteobacteria bacterium | reverse complement strand
TTGTCCCACATGACCGTCACGGTCACGAGACCGGCATTGCTGGCGACGGTTCCCTGGCCGCTCGGCAAGGCGGCGAGCGCCGTATTCCAGAGCGAGGTGTCGTGCTGCGCCATCTGCTGTGGTGAGCAGCCGCTGCTTTCGCAGGTCGCGGTATAGGCCGCGGTGTTGTCGTAATTGCCGGCATTGAATCCGGCCATGTTGGCGCGGATGCGGTCGGCCATATCGTTGGCGAGCGTAGTCGCTTGAGTGCGTGCATAGGCGTCCTGGTTGTTGCGCAGGCCGGTGGTCTGTAGACCCGCGATTCCAAGTAGGCCGATGGACAGCACGACGACGGCGATCAGAACTTCCAGCAGGGTGAAGCCGGCGGAGGCGGTGCGCGATGGTTGTGTGCTGTAGGCAGTCATGGTTTCAACATTCATCATGGGCAGGCAAATGCACGGTCGATTTCGACGCGTCCGGTGGCGGTCATGGTGATCTGGCGCCCGGTTTCACCGGTGCGCTCGTCGCAGACATTCAGGGTGTCGGTGTTGTCGACCGCGCCGCGGCTGTCGTATTGGAAGCTGGATACGCCGCCGGTGAAGGTCACGCCGGTGTTGGCGAGTGTGTCACCCACGCGCAGCCGCCCGTCGCCGTTCAACGCCCCACTGCCATCGGCCTCGACCCAGGCCAGCCAGCCCAGACCCCAATTGGTGCCGCCGGTGCAGGTGGGATTGGCATCCATGGAATTGTTACTGACGCAGAGCGTGGCATTGCGGCCGCGTTTGATAGCCTCGCTGCGGGCCAGGTTGGCCGCCGCGATGAATTCGTTGGCGGTACCGGTGAGCCGGTTGTTCAGGAGGAAATCCCTGAAGTTGGGCACGGCGAGCGTGATCAGGATCGCCGCCACGGCCATCGTGACTATCAGTTCGATCAATGTGAATCCGGTGTGTCGTTTCATGATTCCCTTTCTACTCCCTGTACGGACGGCCTGTCCGCCGGTTCCCGATGAACTGCGGGGATCGGCCGACGAGCGGCGCTGCGGTTCTGGCAACGGACGCGGCAGGTCTGAAGGGAGCTAGCGGCG
>JACRMO010000113.1:1359-11817 GCA_016214925.1 Gammaproteobacteria bacterium | reverse complement strand
GTTCTTCTGCCCGGGGAACAGGCGCGCGTGGTTCGTATCGTTCTCGGTGAACAGCAACGGCACCTCGCCTTCGCAGGCCAGGATGAATTCACCCAGCAGCGGATGCGTTGCCGAAACCGCACGCGTGCCCGCCGCCGCCTCGATCTGTTTGAGACTCGGTTTCTCGGGAGAGCGATTGGACTCGGCGATCCACGCCGCCCAGTCGTTGCGAAACCAGAGCGTCGGCAGGAGATGCAACTCGGCCGCGCCCGGCCCCCGGTTGGCTGCGGTAATCTTCACCAGGATGTCTTCCGGACCGTCCTTGGCATACTCCACAAAGACGTCGAAGTAACGGTCGTCCTTGAAGACGCCGGTGTCGAGGAGTTCATACTCCATCTCGTCGCGGGTGCGCCGCCGGTTGGTCTCCAGCAGGTCGGCATAGGGAAATGCCGCCTGCGGGTACTTGTAGAGGTACTTCATGTATGAATGGGTCGGCGTGCTGTCGAGGTAGAAGTAATACTCCTTCACATCCTCGCCGTGGTTGCCTTCGCTGTTGGTCAACCCGAAGAGTCGTTCCTTGAGGATGGCGTCCTTGCCGTTCCACAGGGCCAGCGCGAAGCACAGGCGCTGTTTGTCATCGGAAACTCCGGCGATGCCGTCCTCGCCCCAGCGGTAGGCGCGCGAGCGGGCATGATCATGCGTGAAGAAATTCCACGCGTCGCCGTCCGGGCTGTAATCCTCGCGCACCGTGCCCCACTGGCGCTCGCTCAGATAAGGGCCCCATTTCTTCCACGGAATGCCCTTCTCGCGGGCTTCGTCCAGGCGGGTTTTTTCTGCACTTTCTGAGCTGTCGGATGGGTTCATACCTTACTCCTCGGCGAGAGGAACCTATCGATAGGTTGTGTGGGGCATTATTCCGGACGAGCAACACTTTCAACTTGCACGTTTAAATCTAGTACGCCTGATATCGGCGTCAACAAACACACGTTGATTCATAGCAATGAATACTCACAAATGACACGCCAACGCGAAAATCAGTTCACCTAACGCAACACCCAGAACAACGCGACCACATACACCGCTCCGACCGCGAGCTGCGCGATCGTGATCGGCAATCCGTAGCGCAGGAAGCGCGCGAAGGTCAGCCGTTCACCCTCCGCCGCACAGATACCGGCGGTGACGATGTTGGCCGAGGCGCCGATCAGCGTCGCGTTGCCGCCCAGCGTGGCGCCGAACATCATGGCGATGAACACCGGCAGTGTGGCGGCCGGCCAGTCCGTGAAGCCGGTGGCAAGGGCGATCTCCGGCACCGCCTCGGCTGCAACGAGATAGCCCTTGGTCATCACCAGCGAAGCGGCCACCACCGGAATGTTGGCAAGCAAACTCGACAGCACGCCGATGCCCGCCAACAGCAACAAGGCCACCAGCGTCAGTTCCGCGCCGAACCATTCGTAGAGTTGCAACGACAGTCCTTGCAGCAGACCGGTCTTGGTGAAGCCCTGCACCAGACAGAAGATCGCGCCGAGGAACACCAGCGTCTTCCAGTCGACCTCGCGGAAGACCGTGTCGACGGGTTCGATGCGGATTTGATAAACCACCAGCAAGGCCAGCGTGGCAGCGATGATCGCCACGGCCGGCGGCACGATGTGCGTCGGCAGGCGTTCGCCGATCAGGAACAGCACCACCATCAACACCAGGATGGCGAGCGAAAGCACTACGAAACCCGGATGCTCGATGCGCGGCAGCGCGGTCTTGGGCGGCACCGGCGATTGGGCACGCCAGATCGACGGCATCAGCCACGGCAATAACGGCACGATCACCAGCACCGCCAGCAGGCCGGCGAGACTGACCTTTTGCAGATACGCCGCGAAGCTCATGCCGATCGAACTGCCGACCAGGAAGGTCGCCGGATCGCCCACCAACGTGAGCATACCGGCGGCGTTGCTGACGATGGCCGTCAATATCATGGGCGCGACGAAGTCCACTTTAAGCGCGCGCGCCACGCGGATGATGATGGGCGCGAGCAGGATCACGGTGGTGGCATTCGGCAACAGGGCGCACACCGGCGCCACCAGCGCAATCAGCAGCAACAGAAAGCGTTTGCCGCTGCCGCCGGTGGCGTGCAGATAGACCGCACCCACACGTTCGAAGATGCCGGTCTTGCCGAGTACATGCGCCACCACCATGCCGCCGAACAGCAACGCCAACGGCCCGCCCGCGGTGCCCATGGCCTCCACCAAGTCGGTGGCGGTGAGGATGCCCAGCGCGATCATCGCAGACACACCGAGTAGCGCTGCGACCGCCATGTCGATGATGTCGAACGCGATCGCCAGGATGACCGCGGCGAAGATCCCGAGGGTGAGATAGATCTGCATCTCGCTCATCGGTTCACCTGTCAGTCGACCGGCGGGGCATACATCAGACCGCCCTGATTCCACAATCGATTCAGGCCACGCTCGATCTTGAGCGGACTGTCACGCCCGACATTGCGCTCGTACATCTCCCCGTAGTTGCCGACGGCGGCGATCACGCGCGGCCCCCAGTCTTCGGTCGCGCCCATCAACTGTCCGTAGTTGATCTCGTTGCCGCCGGCCAGTTTCCACGCTTTGATCTTGCGTTGCTTGATCTCCGGCCACTGCGTTGCGACGTTGTCGCGGGTGATGCCATGCTCCTCGGCCAGAACCAGCGTAAACATCACCCAACGCACTAGAGTGATCCATTGCTGGTCGCCACCCGACACCACCGGCGCCAGCGGTTCCTTGGAAATGCGCTCGGGGAGAATCTTGAAAGCGTCCGGACCGCCGGCGGCTTTCGGTGCGCGCAAGCGCATGGCAGCGAGTTGCGCGGCGTCCGAGGTGTAGGCTTGGCAACGGCCGGCAAAGAACGCCGCCACAACCTCGTCCGCCGAATCGATGATCAGCGGCGTGACCGATAAGCCATGCATGTCGGAGTATTCCACGAGATTGTCGATGTGCGTCGTGCCCTTCTCCACGCAGACCGTGGCGCCTTGGAGATCGGCAAGCTTGGCGATCTTCGCCGCCGTCGGCACCATGAAGCCCTGGCCGTCAAAATACAGAATGGCCGGGAACTGCACATTGAAGGAGCCTTCGCGGGCCAAGGTCCAGGTGGTGTTGCGCACCAGTAGATCGATACGACCCGCCTGCAAGGCCGGGAAGCGCTTGGAGGATTTGAGCGGCACGAATTCGACCTTCTCGGCATCGCCGAGCACCGCCACCGCCACCGCGCGGCAGAAGTCGGCGTCAAGACCCGTCCAGCGCCCGTTCTTGTCCTGCACGGAAAATCCGGCGATGCCCTCGCTCACACCGCAGCGCAGTTCGCCGCGCGCCTTGATGCCGTTGAGGATATCGCCGGCGTGGGCGAATGTGGCGAACGACAGCGCAAGCGCGGCCAGCAGCAGGCGCGTGCAGCGCCGGCATGCTTGGCATTTGTTTGTCAAAGTTTCCTTATCACCCACGCAATGCCGATCATGATTTTTACGCACGACCTACCCTCACGCACGGACTACACATCTCAACCTTCTGAAACACTACATCCGCCGGCGTTGGAATCGTGTCGCTGCCCGAGTCAGAAGTACCGTGATGATCACGTGCAGGACGACCGCCGGCCACAGTAGTATGCCGCTCGAACCGCCCGCGAAGCCGACGTAGGCGAGATACAGCGTAACGGCCGCGCTGTAGGTCAACATGCCGGTCAGCGGTGTGCCCGGCCAGCAGGCGATCCCCAATGCGATCAGGGCAATGCCGGCCACGCGCGCCACCGGTATCGCGACACCGCTGAGTTCCTCGCCCAACAACAACTGCCCGACGAGCGAGGGAACAATCAGCAACGCCAATCCGGTCGCGGCTTCGCCGACGGCGGCGAAAATCAACACATTCTTCATTGCCCCGATATCACTCATTGCTTCGCGCTAGCGACCTTACTGGCAATGGCAGCGGCGGCTAGCGCTTCTCCGGTTCTTCAATAGGATCCGGCTCCGGTGCTTCCATAGGTGCCAGTTCCGCCTTGGACTCCGGCGCTGTCTTGGGCACCGGCTTGAAGGGTTCCAGCTTGAAGGTCAGCTTGTCGATCTTGCCGGTGAACTTGAACGGCACATCGTAGCGATACTCCAGCATCGCGACGCCGGTGCGTGTGTCATCGCCGACATCGAACGATTCGTCCTCGGGGAACGTGATCGGGATGGTGTGTTCCATGGATTTCCTGTCCACTTCCTTGCCGTCCACGTAGAGCACGCCCGTTCCACCCTTGGCCAATTCCGGACCATCGGACTTGAAATCGAACACGAGGGTGTGCTTGCCGGCGCCCAGTTCGGGCCCCGACCATGTCGTGCGCTTGAGGTTAAGAAAGTTGTAGAGGAATACCGGCTTGCCGCTACGTATGCCCGCCACACCCTTGCTCAGGAACAGGCCATAGCCGCCGAAGCGTCCGCCTTCGGTGACGATCATCCCTTCCGCGCCACCTTTAGGAATCGTCACCTCGGCGGTGATGGTGTAGGACTTGTTCAGGATATTCGGCGCAGCGCTGTCAGGCACGCCGGTCAGCTCACCCGAATACGTGAAGACCGTTCGTCCCGCCGTCAGGCTCGGGCGCGGCGTATTCCAGCGCGGCAACGTCGTGTTGTCGAGCGGCAGCACGTTGTACTTCTTCGCCTCGGCATCGAAGCTGGCCTGCAGCTGCTTGACCTTC
Organism: Gammaproteobacteria bacterium; assembly: GCA_016214925.1. GTDB lineage: Bacteria > Pseudomonadota > Gammaproteobacteria > Thiohalobacterales > Thiohalobacteraceae > JAHJQQ01. The sequence goes on along the minus strand of JACRMO010000113.1, from coordinate 7,134 downwards.
TCCGGCATCTTGGCAGCCAGATCGTTGAACTGGGTGGGGTCCTGCTGGAGGTTATAAAGCTCCCACTTGTACCCGGTGATAATATCCGGTGGCGGAGCGTTGCTCGGTTGCCACGGCAGCGTCGCCGGCGTCGTGCATGCCATCCACCCGTCGTGATAGATGGCGCGATTGCCGAGCATCTCGAAGTATTGCGTCGTGTGCCGGGTGGGCGCGTTGGCATTTGCCTTGTCCCAGGTATACGCCATGCTCACACCTTCGATAGGGGCCTGCTTGATGCCGTTGATCGCGTCGGGCGCCGGAATGCCGGTCGCTTCGAGGATGGTTGGGGCAATGTCGATGACGTGGCTGAACTGGCGGCGGATGCCGCCCGCGTCCTTGATGTGACCGGGCCAGGACATGGCCACACCTTGGCTTGTCCCGCCGAAGTGCGACGGCACCTGCTTCACCCACTTGAACGGCGTATCCATCGCCCACGCCCATTCCGTCGCAAAGTGCGGGAAGGTTTTGTCGGACCCCCAGAACGGATACCAGAGGTACTGCGCCTTGACCGGCACGGGAATGCCATTGAAATAGGTGACCTCGTTCGGCGTGCCGTCGAGCATGCCCTCGGCACTCGCACCGTTGTCGCCGCTGATGTAGATGATCAGCGTGTTGTCCAGCTCGCCGAGGTCTTCGACGGCCTGGATGACGCGACCGATCTCGTGGTCGGCGTAGGCGAGGTAGGCCCCATAAACATCCGCTTGCTTGATGAAGAGCTTTTTCTCCAACGCCCCGAGGGAGTCCCACTGCGGAAGTTCTTTCGGCCACGGCGTCAGCTGTGCGTTTTCCGGCATGATGCCCAGACGTTTTTGGTTGGCGAAGATGGTCTCGCGCAGTTTGTTCCAGCCGTCATCGAACAAGTGCATGTCGCTGATCTTCTTGATCCACTCCGGCGTCGGATGATGCGGTGCATGCGTGGCGCCCGGCACGTAGTAGACAAAGAATGGTTTGTCGGGCGCGAGCTCCTTGAGCTGCTTCATGTACTGGATGGCTTCGTCGGCCATCGCCGTCTCCAGGTTCCAGCCGGGATTGTTCCGGAATGGATAGATGGCCGTGGTATTGCGGTACAGGTTCGGTTGCCATTGGCTGGTATCGCCGCCGACAAAGCCGTAGAAATAATCGAAGCCCATGCCGTTCGGCCATTGATTGAACGGCCCCGCCTGGCTCCACTGCTAAGAGGGCGTGTTGTGGTTCTTGCCGAACCACGACGTTGCGTAACCGTTGTCCCTGAGGGTCGTGCCGATAGTGCCTTTATCGATCGGGATGATCGAGTCGTAACCCGGAAATCCCGTCGCGATTTCGCCGACCACCCCGTTACCCACCGAGTGATGGTTGCGGCCTGTGATCAGTGCCGCCCGCGTCGGCGAGCACAGCGCCGTGGAGTGGAAATCGGTGTAGCGCAGCCCGTTCATCGCGATGCGATCCATTGCCGGTGTAGGGATCACCCCGCCAAAAGTGGACGGCGCGGCGAAGCCGACGTCATCCGTCATGATGAGCAGCACGTTGGGCGCGCCCTTCGGCGGCACGACGCGCGGCGGCCACCACGCCTTCGACTCCGAAGCCCTCTCCTTGATCACCCCGCCGAATTTCGGGGCGGGCGGCGGAAGTTGTTCGCCGCTGATAGTCGTAGTAGCGCCCGGCGAACCCGGCACGCCCGTAACTTCCACAGCCATGGCCGGCACAGCGGCCAGCACACAGACCAGCAGCACACCTGAAGCCGTTCGTGTCTTCGCCTTGGCGAGGATAAACGGCGACGAACTCCACAAACAGCGGCTCAAACTACACATGGCTGCCCCTCCTTGCCAAACACTCACTAACAGCTTGCTAAAAACTCCTTTTCACGTCATTGCGAGCGCAGCAAAGCAATCCCCATCTACGGCAGATCAGTGGATTGGAGATTGCTTCCGTTACTCACGTCCGCCTACTTCGCCGCCTGCATGCGCGCCTTGAAACGTGTGGCGTAATAGGCGAGCGTCTTATCGATGGCGTCCCAGGACATCTCCTTGTCGTCCGCCGCCTTGGGCGCCTTGTCCACGAGCACGCCGAGACGCTCGCCGCTGACGGGGTCCAGCATCTCGACTTCGAGCGAGGCATCCTTGAGCGAGATACCACCCACGCCGGAATGAGCGACGGACGTGACAACAAAACCGATGGGTGTATAGCCCAACAGCCCGCGCTTCTTCTTGGCCACTTTCACATCGGTCAGCGCGGCGCGGATATACAGCACACCAGGACCACCCTGGTGCACGATGGGGATATCCGGCTCCAGTGTCTTGGTGATGACCTCGGCGAATTCGTCCGAGAGCGACTTCAGTTCGTCAGCCTTCATGCCCTTGTATTCGGAGTCGGGACTGATGAAGAGCGTAATGGGCTCGATCATGACCTTCGTATAGGCCGCGCGGTTGAAGTCGGGTTTCTGCCAGATCATCGCGCCGGGGTCGATGAATTCGGAACCGGCCGCGAAGGCGTTCTGCAGGGACAGCGCCAGGACACCGGCTGCCAGCAGGGATCGATTAAATAATTTGTTCATAGAGCACTCCTTGGCGTGATAACGCGAGTAACCACTGTTTAGCGATGTGGATGTATGTGTAACAAAGCCTCTGCAAACAACTATGACTGACATCAGGCGAGACTCAGAAGGCGATGCCCAGCCCCAGATACGGACCGCTCGCTGCAATGTCCCACACGGTACCGTCTTCTTCGTAATCCCAATCCAGGTAGCGATATCCCACCTTGGCGGTATAACCCTTGTTGAATTCCCAGTTCGCGCCGGCGATCAGCTGATAGGTCAGGTCGGAACCGCCACCACCGACATCGACATACCCGAGCAGGCTGACGTTATCCGACACCGGATGGTGCACGACCGCGCCGACCACCGCATCGGTCCAGCTCACCGAACCGCCCGCGCTCCGCGTGCCGCCCGGGAACACGATGGCCGGCGTGGTCGTGATGGTGACATCCATATCCGCCTCCAGCTTGGTGTAACGCAGCGCGCCGATCGCATCGACGGTTGTGGTTCCGTCCAGAACCCGATAACCGACCGTACCCTGATAGATGTACATCTTGCTGGTGACTTGCAACGCGCCGCTGACCGAAACGTTGCCGAAGGGTCCGGTCACCGATTTCGAACCTGCATCCTCCAGCTTCATATACACAGCCTCAAGGGAGTAGCTCCACGGCCCCTTGCGTGCCGAGAAAAACCCCATGAAGCCCTGATCGAAGCTGTCCATGATATCGTTGAACGACACGTCCACATCGGACGTCACTCCACGGACACCGACCGTGCCCTCCATCCCGGCGGCGAGGAAATACGGCGTGACTTCATACTGCCAGGCGTCGCTCTCGACGGCGTGGCCGACCTGACTGGTTCCCAGGCCCAGTACCGCCAGCGAAAGTGCGGTGATCTTGGTGTGTTGCATCGGGTGTTCTCCTGTTGCAATTATGTTGTAGACCTGTCCCTGCGGGTATTCCACCCGCAGGGCCGGCCACTGGCAATTGGACCTTGTGCCTACACCGCCAGCGCGCCAGCAGGTGCGGCGGTGAGGAGGTTCTGTTTGCATGTAGTTTTCATAGTCATGTCCTCTCGTGCGTTCACTTCACCTTTTCGACATTCGGTGGCATCCAGCTGCCATCGAGGATGGCCTGCTCGGACCAATAGGCGCGGATGTAGAGCGAGAACGTTCCTTCGGGCGCCGGCACCCAGTTGGTTTCCTTGGCTTTGCCGGGGGACTTCGCGCCGAAATACAAGGTCAGCGAGCCGTCCGGGTTGTATTGCAACGATTTACTCTTCGTGCCGAGCGAATAGCGGTTCAGTTTGTTGGGATGGAACAGGTGGTGTTCGTTGTAGAGCGTCAGCGACCAGAAGCCTTTGACCGGCGGCAGTTGCCCCTTCGGGAAGGTGACCGTGTAGAGGTTCTTGCCGTGGAGTTGCTGTCCCTGGCTGTCGAGATCGCGATAGATGTATTTCGTCTCGTCGGGCTTGTTGTCGTAGATGTTCGACTTGGCGGTGCCGGTGCGGTTGAGGAAATCGGTGCCCCACTGCGCATTGTTCACCGGCGAAGTCCAGCCGTTACCGGCGGAACGACCGTTGTATTTCCACTGGAACAGCGGCGCGATGAGTTCCTTGTCGGCGGCGACGAACGATTCAACCAATGCCTGCTTGATCGCAGGGTCTTTGGCGGCGGCCTCGAACACGGAACCGATCCAGGCATAGAGGGCTTCCTCACCGGGCAGCGGCGGCACGAGCTTCATCACGCCGGGCAATTGCTCGAAGAACTTCTCGGGAGCGACCCACTTGGTCTCGCCTGTCGCACCCGCCGGCACCGGAAAGTGCGGCAGCTTGCTCCAGTCCGTAGTCTTCATCTTGCCATCGAACTTGCTGAGCGGATAGAACATGACCGGGCCGAGCACCGACTGCACGGCCTGGGTGTCCTTGGCGGTGTCGTCCTTGAAAATGCGCGGGGCAGTGAAGGCCAGCTCGGTGGAGGAACGCACCACTGCCGTGATGCCGGCCGGGACTTTGCCCTTCCAGTTCGGCCCGACGATCAGGTAGAAGCCGGGCTTGGTGCCGTAGGGCTTGCCAATCTCGGCGATCTCGTCCGTACGCGCGTCATAGATCGCATAGACCCAGAAGCGGTCGCCAAAATCCGGCACCTGAAAAACCACCGGCTCCTTGTCCAGCGCGAAGTATCCGGCGCCATACACGACATCCTGATTGGGGCAGGCGACGAAGGTCTGCTCCGGCTTGATGTAATCGTTCAGCATCGAGTTGTAGCCGATCGGGGCCATGGGGAGGACGCCGCCGTTCCAGCCGGGCACGTTACCGTTCTGGCCGGTCACATAGGCGAAGGCGGCGCGGCGGTTGTGCGAGTTGACCATCGCATAGCCCCAGACGTAGGCCATGCGGCCGACCATCTGGACATACGCCTGGGTCATCGTGTTGCCGGCGGCCGGACCGGGCACTTCGGCGGCGGTCTTGGGCAGCGGCACCTGCTGCGCCTGCGCGGTCGTGAAGGCCAGTGCGCCAATGAGCGCAACGGCGATGAGGTTTAGTTTGCGTGTGGTTTTCATAACCGCGTTCTTTCCTTGATTGTTTGGTTCGGTCACTTCACCTTCTCGAAGTCGCCCGGCTTCCAGGTATTGTTGAGCGCCGCTTCAGTCGGACCATACAAGCGGAGGACGGCGAAGTAGCCCTTGCCGGGCACGGTGGCGAGCCAGTTGCCGGACTTGCCCTCGGGTGCTTTCGGCCCGAGATAGAGGTCCGTGCTGCCATCGGCGTTCTGCGCTGGCTTGTCGCGCGAACCCAGCGACGGGAACGGCTGGCCGTTGGCGAGACCGGAAGAATTCTCCGCCTCATAGAGCGTCACGGACCAGAAGTTGGCGGTCGGGATGTTGGGCGGAAGGCTCAGGTGATAGTTGCTGCTACCCGACAAGGGCGTGCCATCGCTATCGGTATAGGCGATCATATATTTCGCACCCACACCCGGTGTTTGCGACAGCATGCCGGGGCTAAGTGAGTAGGCCAGGGTGAAAAAATTGATCCGGGCGTCGAGTGCCAGATAGCCCCCGTCGGTTATCCGCCAGCCCAAGTCCAGTGGACCGGAGAGCTTTGACGGCGTCGCGTCGGCCATGGGATTGGTCCAGCGACGGTCGGCATAAATGCGGTAGGAGCGGCCACCGACAACCTCTTCGAACATGAGGACGCGGCTCATTTTGTAGGCGGTCTTCGCGGCGCGA
>JACRMO010000113.1:0-1306 GCA_016214925.1 Gammaproteobacteria bacterium | reverse complement strand
TTCGCATCGGGATTGAACGGCTGTCCCTTTGCGATGCCGATGGACGCGAGCATACCGAGCCAGTCAGGATCGGCGAGATTGGCGCCTTCGCTGTCCACAAGCTGCTTGAGTTGGTCGAATACGCTGCCGTCGCTGACCGGCAGCATGTTGGCCGGTACGCCGGAGGCATCGGGGAATTGCATCGGCTTGGCAGTCTCTTTGCCGTTCAGCGGATAGATCTTCGACTGTTCAACCAACGCGACGGCCGGCGTCAGGTTCTTCGGATCCTGATAGAAGGAACGCAGGAAGATGAAGACATTGTTGGTGGCCGAGCGGTAGACGAAGTAGCCCTTCGGCACAGCGCCCGTGTAGCCGGGCGGCAGCAGCAAAAACTTGCCGCCCTTGCCGGCGTCGGGTCCGGGCAGGCCGACGTCACCGAAGAACTTGCCGCCATCGACCGGGATGGGGCGCTGCCAGAAATCGAGCAGGATGCCCTGCAAATTCGGCGGCGCTTCGAACACCAGCGGGCCATCCTTGCCGAGATCGACATAGCTCATGGCGTAGATGACGTCGGAGTTCGGGGTCGTCACCAGGGTCTTGGCATCGAGGCGCTTTTTCCAGATCGGCAGGACGTTGTAACCGGCACCGAAGACCTTTTCCGAACCGTTCTTCATGCCGAGCGTGTTGATCAACGGCAATGCCCAGAGATAAGTCTGCGTCGCCCGCTGGAACAGCAGTTCGTCGCGGAGCGTTTGCGCAGTCTCCTGCGTCGGCCGGTTTTCCGCGAACGGCAGGTTGGCCAGTGCGTCGAAGCGGTTCTCCTGGGCGGCCACAGGGAGATACGACACAAGCGAAAAACCGGCGATCAACAGTCCAATAAATGAACGCTGTATGGATTCCATGGCCAGCACCTCCTGTTTGTTAATGTAGCCCTATCATCCGCGCATGGGAGTAGACACGGATTGATCCAGATCAGCCTATTTCGGGAACAGGAACGTCACCACGAAACGCACACCCCAATCCGGGCCGCCGGCTGGCGCTTCGACATAGTTCCGATAGCCGACAGCGAAGCTCACCGGCTGCGTGCCGAACTTGACCAGCTGGCTGGCCATCGCGTTGATAGGCACCGTCCACTGCTCGGCGTCCCAGTCGTAGGTGGATTCGGTGTTCAGTGAGAACGTGGTATAGGTCTTGGTCGTGTAGGAGATAAACGGTTGCAGGAAGGTGGCGTTCACATCCGCGCGACTGTCGTCGCCGGCAACCGACCAGATATGATTGGCCAGCGCGCCGTAGGTCCAACCATTTTCCTGCTTGAGCACCACCGCCG
>JACRMO010000194.1 GCA_016214925.1 Gammaproteobacteria bacterium | reverse complement strand
ACTTGCAGTTGATGCAGGTGCCGGGCTCGCGCGAAAACCGCGCCACCGAGATTTCGGAGATCTCGCGCTCGCTGAAGGCGCTCGCCAAGGAATTGCATGTGCCTGTAATCGCCCTGTCGCAGCTCAATCGCAGCCTGGAACAGCGCCCGAACAAACGTCCGGTGATGTCCGACCTGCGCGAGTCCGGCGCTATCGAGCAGGATGCCGATATGATCGTCTTCATCTACCGCGATGAAGTTTACGACAAGGACAGTCCTGACAAGGGTACGGCGGAAATCATCATCGGTAAACAGCGTAACGGGCCGATCGGCATGAAGCGCCTGACCTTCCTCGGTCAGTACACCCGTTTCGAGAATTTTGTTTCCGACGGCTACGGCGCCGGAGACTATGCATGACGCGCCCTCTCCGTGCGCGTATTGATCTAGGCGCGCTGCAACATAATCTGCAACGGACACGCGAAGCCGCACCGCACAGTCACATCATGGCGGTGGTCAAGGCAAACGGATATGGGCACGGTCTGGTGCGTGTCGCGCAGACGCTGCGTGAGGCTGACGGGTTCGGCGTTGCCTGTCTGGAAGAGGCGATTAGTCTGCGTGAGGCGGGTATCCAACAGCCGATCACGTTGCTGGAAGGTTTTTTCGACAGCGGTGAATTGCCCGCGATCAGTCACTACCGGTTGATGCCGGTCGTGCATACAGAGCGACAGATCCGTCAATTAGAGACAGTGCAGTTGCCGCAACCGATCGCGGTGTGGCTCAAAGTTGATTCCGGTATGCATCGGCTCGGCTTCGCACCCGATATTTTCGAGACGGTGTACCGGCGCCTTCAGGCATGTGCCGATGTCAGCGATATAGGTCTATTTTCCCATCTGGGGTATGCCGACGATCGGCGCAGTATGCAAACCCAACGGCAATGCGAACGCTTTCATGCGCTGGTCGATGCGTTCCCGGGTGCGCGTTCGCTGGCGAATTCCGGGGGCTTGCTGGGTTGGCCTGAGACGCAGTTCGATTGGGTGCGTCCGGGGTTGATGTTGTACGGAATCTCGCCGTTCGCGGGCAATACCGGCGTTGAGCAGGGCTTGGAACCGGTCATGACCTTGGCGTCGCAATTAATTGCGGTGAACCGTTATGAACGCGGTGCGGCGATCGGTTATAGCGGGGCCTGGGTGTGTCCGGAGGATATGTTGGTTGGCGTGGTCGCTGCGGGCTATGGCGACGGCTATCCGCGACATGCGCCAACCGGTACCCCTGTACTGGTGAACGGTAAACGCACACAAATTATCGGCCGGGTTTCCATGGACATGTTATGCGTCGATCTGCGCGAGCAGCCGGATGCCAGCATTGGTGATCCCGTGGTGCTGTGGGGAGTTGAGTTGCCGGTCGAAGAAATCGCGCGTTATGCAGGCACGATTGCGTATGAACTCGTGTGCGCGATCGCCTCACGAGTACCTGTTGAAGTGCAGTCCCCCCCGCTCTTGCAAGCGCTATCTTGATCCTGTTCGCGTCGGGTTCTCTGACAGTTCATGAATGTGGTCTTTTCTGGTGCTGCACGAGCGACCACTTAGTAGATCAATGGGTTTTACCGGAATTCTCACGCGGGCAGTCACGCCAGCGCTGTCACGAAATTTTACGTATGCCCTGGATGTTGGATTAGGGGCGATATGCGAATCAGTGAGTTGCGAGTTCAGGAATGATTGTTGCTCCAACTATCCCTGGTTGTCTCGAATCGGGCGAGGGAGGCGAGCATGAAAACGACAGGCGTGTCCTTGGAGGATTGGTTTTGGTTGATCGCAATTCTCATTGGCTTACTCCTAACAGGTATGGTCGTTTAACGGTTCCCGAACAATTTGCGGTGGGCGCCTACTGAAGGGGGCGGTGGGCACATCTCCCTGCTTAACTGAAGTGACTCGCTGAAAGGCTGGCCCTGCAAATCAAGTGGACAAAATAAAACGGCGACCCTGTTCCGGGTGCCGCCGTCCAATACATGCTTTTTACATCTATTTAGTTATTTTTCTTTAATGTGCCGCTGGCCCTGCTGTTGTTGGTATTATTTTATAACCCGTTGTTATTATTAGTGCCGGGTAACTCCTCCAATCCTCATGTTGTTTTCCACACCATGCCTTGGCGCTTGCATGAAATAAGAGCAAACGCCGTGCCATGTGTAGTAGTGTTATTATTTATCAACATATTACGTAATTTTCGAATTTGGGGAGATGTGAATCTGTCGGTGGACCCGTAAGTAAAGCCGACAAATTGCGTCGATGGTCGGTGCTATGAATAAAAATTTAATTATTTAATAAACAGTGATATATGAATTATTTTAAGGCTAATCGCGGCTGCCATGCCTGAAGTAAAATAACTCGACAGAGATTGACTGACATTCACTTCATATCAGACGTAAGGTCCCGCGCGTTAGGGGTGCTGGCCGATGCAGTTACAGGCACAGTATTTTCGCCCTTTAATGCCCGTGGCCATCGAATCCACACGCCCAAGCACTTCACTTTTGTCCAGAATTCCGTAGAATGCGCGGTTTACTCAGTGGCCGCCTTATGTGGTGGCCTTGGTTGTTGATTAGAGGGTAGTTGCACATGGTAACCATTCGTTTGTCACGCGGCGGTGCGAAGCGGCGCCCCTTCTATCACATCGTAGTGACCGACAGCCGCAACCGGCGCGATGGCCGGTATATCGAACGCATCGGTTACTTCAATCCGATCGCCAAAGGCGGCGAGACGCGATTGGAAGTTAACTTCGAGCGTATGGATCATTGGTTGTCACAAGGCGCGCAGGCGTCCGACCGTGTTGCTGGATTGGTCAAGCAGGAACGTAAGCTGAGCGCCTGAGCTCGCTGCGTTGGATGCGCCGATGGCCAATGACCCTTCAGGTCGGGTGATCGTCGGGCGTGTCAGTGGTCTGTTTGGCGTGCATGGTTGGCTGAAGATTTTTTCTTACACGGAACCGCGTGAGAATATTGTCGAGTATAGCCCTTGGTTGTTGAAGACGGGCGATCAGTGGCACACGTTTGAAGTTGAATCTGGCCGTGTTCACGGTAAAGGCGTGGTGGTTAAACTTGCCGGCCGTGACGATCGTGATGCGGCTGCTCTGTTGGTGGGTTGCGATATCGCGGTCAGCCGCGAGCAGTTAGGTGAGCCGGAAGCCGGCGAATACTACTGGGCAGACCTTGAAGGCTTGAAGGTCGTCAACCTCGAAGGTGTCGAACTGGGTGTGGTTGAACACCTGTTCGCAACGGGTGCGAATGATGTGGTCGTTGTCCGTGGTGAACGCGAGCGTTTGCTGCCGTTCATACGGGGTGATGTGATCAGGAGCATAGATCTTCAGCGCGGTGTCATGGAGGTCGACTGGGATCCCGAATTCTAATGGCCTTGGATCGGCGGCTACGTTGAAGCGGATGCCGGGGCCGGTGGGGATTCGAAATGCGGATTGATGTGGTCACCCTGTTTCCCGATCTGGTGCGCCAGGTCGCTGAATGCGGAGTGACCGGACGCGCGGTTCAACGCGGATTGTTGGCGTTGCACACCTGGAATCCGCGCGATTACACCTACGACCGACATCGTACGGTGGATGATCGTCCCTACGGGGGCGGTCCCGGTATGGTGATGCGTTATGAACCGCTACGCGATGTGATTCGTGCGGCACGTGCCGAGTCACCGCAGGTGCGAGTGGTCTATCTCTCGCCGCAGGGGCGGCCGCTGACGCAAGAACGTGTGCGATTCTGGGCGGGTGAGTCGGGCTTGATTTTGATCGCCGGCCGCTATGAAGGTATTGATGAACGCCTGCATGCCCATGAGATCGACGAAGAATGGTCGATCGGTGACTATGTGCTGAGCGGTGGTGAACTGGCGGCCATGGTGGTGATCGACGCCGTGGCGCGGCTGCAGCCGGGTGCGCTGGGTGATGAGGACTCAGCCGAACAGGACTCCTTCTCGCAGGGCCTGCTCGACTGTCCGCATTACACGCGACCGGAGCTCATCGACGGCATGGGTGTCCCGCAAGTTTTGCTGGGCGGCCATCATGCCGAGATCGAACGCTGGCGAGCCAAACAATCGCTGGGACGGACCTGGCAGCGGCGGCCGGAATTATTGGAACAACTGCAATTGACGCGGGAACAACGGGTGCTTCTGGATGAGTTCATCCAGGAGCAGGACGATAAACGACAGGACACTCAACAGTAACGGCGAGTGAGTTAGAGGTAAGGTCATGAGCAACATCATCGAAGAATTGGAAAAGGAACAGATGGGTCGCGTCGTTCCGGCGTTTGGTCCCGGTGACACCGTGGTGGTCAACGTGAAGGTGAAAGAGGGTACCCGCGAGCGCACCCCGGCCTTCGAAGGTGTTGTCATCGCCATTCGCAGCCGCGGCTTGAATTCCGCGTTCACCGTGCGCAAGATCTCGCACGGCGAAGGCGTGGAACGCGTGTT
>JACRMO010000193.1 GCA_016214925.1 Gammaproteobacteria bacterium | reverse complement strand
TGATGGACGAACAGCGCCGCGCCTTCTATGAATATCACGCCGCGTTGATGGAACCGTGGGACGGCCCCGCCGCGGTCGCCTTCACCGACGGCCGCCAGATCGGCGCGACGCTCGACCGCAACGGCCTGCGTCCGGCGCGTTATCTCATCACCGACGATGATCTGGTGGTGATGGCCTCGGAGATGGGCGTGCTCGACATCCCCAGTCACAAGATCGTCAAGAAGTGGCGTCTGCAACCGGGCAAAATGTTCCTCATCGACTTGGAACAAGGCCGCATCATCGACGACAGCGAGGTGAAGACGCAGCTCGCCAGCGCGAATCCCTACCAGGATTGGCTGGACAAGAGTCAGATCCACCTGCAGAACCTGCCGTCCGCGGCTACCGGCAACGGCGGCGATGCCGCGACGCTGTTGGATCGCCAGCAGGCCTTCGGCTATACGCAGGAAGATGTACGCATGCTGATCAAGCCGATGGCGCTGACCGGCCAGGAAGCGGTCGGCTCCATGGGCGCGGACAATCCCATCGCCGTGCTGTCGAACATGCCGAAGCCGCTGTTCAATTACTTCAAGCAGAATTTCGCGCAGGTTACCAATCCGCCGATCGATCCAATCCGCGAAGAGCTGGTGATGTCGTTGGTGTCGCTGATCGGTCCGCGGCCGAATCTGTTGGATATCAACAGCGCCGGCAGCCATATGCGCCTCGAAGTGCATCAGCCGATCCTCACCAACAAGGATCTGGAACGCATTCGCAACATCGAGCAGACCACGCAAGGCGCGTTTCGCACCCAGACGCTGGATATCTGCTATGCGGCAGAGCTTGGCGCCGCCGGCATGGAAGGCGCGTTGACCGCGTTGTGCGCACAGGCCGAGGCCGCAGTGCGCGCGGGCCACAACATTCTGATTTTATCCGACCGTGGCGTCAGCGCCGCGCGCATCGCCATACCGGCACTGCTCGCCACCAGTGCCGTGCATCATCATCTGGTGCGCGCGGGCCTGCGTACCGAATCCGGCCTTGTCGTCGAGACCGGCACCGCGCGCGAAGTACATCACTTCGCCGTGCTCGCCGGCTACGGTGCCGAGGCGATCAATCCCTATCTCGCCTTCGAGACCATCTCGGCGATGCAGGCCGAGTATCCGGAGGGCGTGAACGAAGCCGAGGCGCACAAGCGCTTCATCAAGTCCGCCGGCAAAGGCATTCTCAAAGTCATGTCCAAGATGGGCATCTCGACCTATCAGTCCTATTGCGGCGCGCAGATCTTCGACGCCATCGGCCTGAAGTCCGAGTTCATCGACACCTATTTCACCGGCACCGCCAGCATGGTCGAAGGCATCGGCCTGAAAGAAGTCGCCGAAGAAACCGAACGCTGGCACCGCGACGCCTACGGCAACGCGCCGGTGTATGCGAATGCCTTGGATGTCGGCGGCGATTATGCCTTCCGCATCCGTGGCGAGCATCACGCCTGGACGCCGGAGACCATCGGCAAGCTGCAACACGCGACGCGCGCCAATGACGCCAAGACCTTTACCGAGTTCTCCACGCTCATCAACGAGCAGAATGAACGCCTGCTGACCTTGCGCGGCCTGTTCGACATCAAGTTCGCGGACAAGCCGATTCCGCTCGATGAAGTAGAGCCCGCCAAAGAGATCGTCAAACGCTTCGCCACCGGTGCGATGTCGTTTGGCTCCATCTCCTGGGAAGCGCACACGACGATGGCGATTGCGATGAACCGCATCGGCGGCAAATCCAATACCGGCGAAGGTGGCGAGGAACGTTCGCGCTTCAAGCCGCTGGAAAACGGCGACTCCATGCGTTCGGCCATCAAGCAGGTGGCCTCGGGCCGCTTCGGTGTGACGACGGAATATCTGGTCAACGCCGATGATTTGCAGATCAAGATGGCACAAGGCGCCAAGCCCGGCGAAGGCGGCCAGTTGCCCGGCCACAAGGTCAGCGAGTGGATCGCCAAGGTGCGTCATTCCACGCCCGGCGTCGGCTTGATCTCGCCGCCGCCGCATCACGATATTTATTCGATCGAAGACCTGGCGCAGCTGATTCACGATCTGAAAAACGTGAATCCGCAGGCGCGCATCAGCGTGAAACTGGTGTCCGAAATCGGCGTCGGCACCGTCGCCGCCGGCGTTTCAAAAGCGCACGCCGATCATGTGACCATCGCCGGTTACGACGGCGGCACCGGCGCCTCACCGCTGACTTCCATTAAGCATGCCGGCAGTCCGTGGGAAATCGGTTTGGCCGAGACCCATCAGACGCTGGTGCTGAACAAACTACGCGGCCGCATCTCGGTGCAGGTCGATGGCGGCATGCGCACCGGCCGCGACGTCATCATCGGCGCGCTGCTCGGCGCTGACGAATTCGGTTTCGCCACCGCGCCGCTGATCGTTGAAGGCTGCATCATGATGCGCAAGTGCCATCTGAATACCTGTCCGGTCGGCGTCGCGACGCAAGATCCGGAACTGCGCAAGCGTTTCACCGGCAAGCCCGAGCATGTGGTCAATTACTTCTTCTTCGTCGCCGAAGAGGTGCGTCAGCTGATGGCTCAACTCGGCTTCCGCACCATCAACGAAATGATCGGTCGCAGCGACAAGCTGGACATGCGCCGCGCGATCAATCATTGGAAGGCGAGCGGACTGGATTTCTCCAAGCTGCTGCATCAGCCGACCCCGGTGCCGGGCGTCGCGATCTACAACTGCGAACGGCAGGATCACGGTCTCGACAAAGCGCTGGACAATCAGCTCATCGCGAAGGCCAAGCTCGCGCTGGAAAGCGGCAAGGCCGTGCGCATCGAAACCCCGGTGAAGAACGTCAATCGCACCGTCGGCGCGATGCTCTCGGGCCGCGTCGTCGAGCGTTACGGTCACGAAGGTCTGCCGGAAGATACGATCTACGTGAAGCTCAACGGTATCGCCGGACAGAGCTTCGGTGCCTGGCTGGCGCACGGCGTGACCCTGGAACTCGAAGGCGAGGCCAACGACTACGTCGGCAAAGGCCTGTCCGGCGGACGCATCGCTGTGTATCCGCCGGCGGACTGCCCGATCGTTCCCGAGCAGAACATCATCGCCGGCAACACCGCGCTGTATGGCGCCATCACCGGCGAGTGTTTCCTGCGCGGCGAGCGCGATCGCGAGTGAGCCGACACCCAGCGACACAACCAACGTCGAAATGTTCTGCCCGAAATGATCGAGAATGACGATGGCAGCCGCGACAAATACCACGACGTTCATCACGCG
>JACRMO010000192.1 GCA_016214925.1 Gammaproteobacteria bacterium | reverse complement strand
GGCTACGGCAAGGTATTCCATCAGGCCGGCCTGAGCTGGACGGTAAGTTCGCATGCCTCCGAGGCCGCCAACTTCGGCATGTTCATCGGCAGCTACGAGAACATGCGCAAGATCTCGCTTCGCATCCGCGAAGCCGCATTGGATCTCGGCGTCAAGCGCATCGTGTTCGGCGAGTGCGGTCATGCCTGGCGCGTGGCCTACAGCTTCCTGAATACGCTGGCCGGTCCATTCGACTTTTTGGATCCGCGCTACCCGGTGCCGCAGCACATCTGCGAAGTCACCTATGACCTGATCAAGCGCGGCGCGCTGACCTTGGATAAATCCGCCAACGATCACATGCGCCTGACCTATCACGATTCCTGCAACGTCGCGCGCGCTTCGCGCATGGGTGATTTCCCCGGCGGCCAGTTCGTGATCCCGCGCGAGGTCATCAAGGCCAGTTGCAACCATTTCTACGACATGTCCGCCGAAACCATCCAGGAAGGTACCTTCTGCTGTGGCGGTGGCGGCGGCTTGTTGACCGACGATTTGATGGAACTTCGCGTAAAGGGCGCGCTGCCCCGCATGCAGGCTCTGAAGCACGTGGTCGAGGAACATGGCGTGACTCACCTGGCGGCGATCTGCGCGATCTGCAAGAGCCAGTTCAGCAAGGTCATGCCCTATTACGGTTTCAAGCTCGATCAGATTGTCAGCGTCCACCAATTGGTCAGCAATGCCATTGTGTTGGGCGACAAGCAGTAAACGAACGATTTTGGTGTAACTAGATAACACGATGAATCCGGACATACCGGATTCACCTAACAGGAGAACAGGCATGGCAACTTCTCGCGACGACATGCAGAAATTAACCTTCCGTAAGTTCAAGGACGGTGACCACGAGTGGGATAGCTGGCATGACGCCATCTTCAAGGGCGACACCTCGCACAAGTGTCCCACCTACGTTCACCGTACCCCGCCGTGTCAGGGCAGCTGCCCGTCCGGTGAGGACATTCGCGGCTGGTTGCAGATCGTGCGCGGCATGGAAAAGCCGCCAAAAGACGTGAGCTGGCAGGAATACGCCTTCCGCCGTTCCACCTCGGCCAACCCGTTCCCGTCCATGATGGGCCGCGTGTGCCCGGCGCCGTGCGAAGATGGCTGCAACCGTAACGAAGTCGAGGATTTCGTCGGCATCAACGCCATCGAGCAATTTATCGGCGACACCGCCTTCAACGAAGGCTACAAGTTCGAAGCCCCGGCGCTGACCAGCACCAAGAAGGTCGCCATCATCGGCGGCGGCCCAGCCGGCATGTCCGCGGCCTATCACCTGCGCCGTCGTGGTATCGCCAGTTGCGTCTTCGACGACCACGCAGAACTCGGCGGCATGATGTTCTACGGCATCCCGGGCTACCGCACACCGCGCGAGGTGCTGCGTCATGAGATCAAGCGCATTGTCGAGATGGGCGATATCGAAGTCCGTCTGAACACCCGCGTGGGCAAGGACGTGACCGTCGAGTCGCTGGAAAAGGAATTCGGCGCCATTCTGTGGTCGATCGGTTGTAAGTCCGGCCGTGGCCTGCCGGTCGAGGGTTGGGATGGCACGCCGAACTGCGTCAGCGGTGTCGCGTTCCTGGAAGCCTTCAACAAGGGCGATCTGAAAGTGACCGCCGACCGCGTGGTCTGCGTGGGTGGTGGCGATACCTCCATCGACGTGGTGTCCGTGGCGCGTCGCCTCGGCAAGATCAGCAGCATCAATGCCAAGGATCGTCCGGAAGAAGTGATTGGCGGCTATACCGCGCATGACGCCGCCATGGTCGCTGCGCGCGAAGGCGCCACCGTCACCCTGACCGCCCTGTTCCCGCAAGACAAAATGACTGCGGCAGAACACGAAGTGCATGACGCATTGCACGAAGGCGTGACCATCCTGAACGAAGTGATGCCGATCGCCCTGGTGAAGGACGCCAGCGGTCGCGCCACGGCGCTGCGCATGGCCAAGTGCACGCTGGACAAGGGCCGCCCGGTCAAGATCGAAGGCACCGAGTTCGATATCGAGTGCGATCTGGTCGTGTCTGCCATCGGTCAGGGCGGCGATCTCACCGGTCTGGATGCCTTCAACAATGGCAAGGGCCTCATCGACGCCGACAAGTTCTACCAAGTGCCGAACAAGCCCGGTCACTTCGCCGCCGGCGACATCATTCGTCCGCATCTGCTGACCACCGCGATCGGTCAGGCTTCCATTGCCGCCGAAAGCATCGAGCATTATCTCAAGCAGGAAGAACAGGCCAAGCGCCCGAAGGTCGACAAGCACCACTTCAAGCTGCTGGACAAGCTGCGTGAAACCGGTTTGTCGCCGGAAGCCTTCAATGCCGATGCCGGCGATCAGCGTGGCACCTCCGACGCCAAGTATGCGGTGCACAACTATGAAGACCGCTCCATGGCGGAAATCATCCCGCACACCCGGTTGTTCCTCGGCCACTTCGGCTATACCCCGCGTCACAAGCGCGAGGAATATGGTCCGAGCGCCACTGAGGTGCTGAGCCACTTCGAGGAACGCCGCCGCAACCTGCCCGAGGTCGAGGCCATCGCCGAGGCCAAGCGTTGCATGAGCTGCGGTCTGTGCTTCGAGTGCGACAACTGCGTGATCTACTGCCCGCAGGATGCGATCTATCGCGTCAACAAGAAGGAATACACCACGGGTCGCTATGTGGCCACCGATTACAACAAGTGTATCGGCTGCCACATCTGTTCCGATGTATGCCCGACCGGCTACATCGACATGGCGTTGGGCGAGTAAGCAATTCTGTGTTAGGAGCGGACATGGCCGTGATGGTGCGTAAGCTGCGATCTCTGCTGCTGTTGGTCGGGATGATCCTGTCGGGTCTCCCGCTGACCGCGCAGAGTGGAACCCCACTGCCCGAGGTGCCTGAAGCAACCACCCGCTTCAGCGCAACCCAGGGCTGCGTGGAACCGACGGCGGAAATGCGGAAGAACCACATGAAGATGATCCTGCACAAGCGCGATCAGACCATGCACGAAGGTATCCGCACGCCGCAACATAGCTTGGAAGAATGCATCAACTGCCATGTCCCCGACGACGACAGCGGCAAGATCGTGCGCATCGACAGCAAGGAACACTTCTGCAATAGCTGTCACAGCTACGCCGGCGTTTCCATCGACTGCTTCCAGTGCCACGCCGACCGCCCGGTAAAGGACATTCGAACGAGATCGACAGCAGCCGCCGTCAATTCATCGGTGGCAGTGCGAGCGCTCTGGCCGGCATGGCCATCGCGCCGGGCGTACTTCTGACCCAGGTTGCATTGGCGAAACCCGCCGATCAACCGGTTTCCAGCGCCAACCGCTGGGGCATGCTCATCGACACCAACAAATGCGCCAAGGGCTGCGACGCCTGCGTGCGCGGTTGCGAGACCGAGAACGGTTGGGGCACCAACGAAACCCGCTCCGCCGAAAATCAGACCGCCCAGTGGATTCGCAAGGTCGAACTGCGCGACAAGAGCACCGGCTTTGCACAGTCCCTGCCGCTGATGTGTCAGCACTGCGAACATCCGCCCTGCGTGGATGTGTGCCCCACCGGCGCGTCCTTCAAACGCGCGGACGGTATCGTGCTGGTCGACAAGCATATCTGCATCGGTTGCCGCTACTGCATGATGGCCTGCCCCTACAAGGCGCGTTCGTTTATCCATGAGGACCTGCAGGACCAGCTGCCGGTCGCCCCGCGCGGCAAGGGCACGGTCGAGAGCTGCACCCTGTGCGTTCACCGCGTCGACAAGGACGGCGATAACGCCCTGCCGGCCTGCGCCGAGGCTTGCAATAGCGAAGGCCATGAGGCGTTCGTGTTTGGCGATTTGAACAATCCGGACAGCCGTATCTCCCAGGAACTCGCCAAGCACGGCGGTACCCAGATCCGGGCCGACCTCGGTCTTAATGTCGGTATCCGTTACCGCGGCATCTGATCGCGAAACCCGCGAGAGTTCACCCGGACAAGCAACAGGAACATCGGTGGCCATGAAACAAAAAATACACTTCCGCGAAGTTGTGAATAACGGTACCGGCTATTACGGTCTGCTGGCCCTGCTAGCGGCCGTCGCATTGGTCGGACTGGGTGCCGCCTATTACATGGAACACCACGGCCACTACGTGACCGGCATGAACAACCAAGTCGTCTGGGGCACGCCGCATGTGTTCGCGGTGTTCCTGATCGTCGCCGCCTCCGGAGCGTTGAACGTCGCCTCGATCGGTTCGGTGTTCGGCAAGGCCATCTACAAACCGCTGGCCCCGCTGTCCGGTCTGTTGGCCCTTGCCCTGCTCGCCGGTGGCTTGGCTGTGCTGGTGTTGGATCTCGGTCATCCCGACCGTCTGATCGTGGCCATGACCAAGTACAA
The DNA here is from genome assembly GCA_016214925.1 of Gammaproteobacteria bacterium. Lineage (GTDB taxonomy): Bacteria > Pseudomonadota > Gammaproteobacteria > Thiohalobacterales > Thiohalobacteraceae > JAHJQQ01. The sequence goes on along the minus strand of JACRMO010000192.1, from coordinate 656 downwards.
CTTCAAATCCATTTTCGCCTGGAACGTACTGCTCTATACCGGCTTCATGGGCGTTGTCGTCGTCTACCTGTGGACCATGATGGAACGCAAGATGAACTGCTACACCAAACCGGCCGGCCTCTTCGCCTTCATCTGGCGTCTGGCGCTCACCACCGGTACCGGTTCCATCTTCGGTTTCCTGGTCGCCCGCGAGGCCTACGATGCCGCGATCATGGCGCCGATGTTCATCATCATGTCGTTCTCGTTTGGCTTGGCGATTTTCCTGCTGGTGCTGATGGCTGCGTTCCGCTGGACCGACCGCGCCCTCGGCGATGCGATTCTGTTCCGGCTGAAGAACCTGCTCGGGGTCTTCGCCGCCGCCGTACTGTATTTCGTGCTGGCCTTCCATCTGACCAACCTGTACGCGGCGGAACACAGCGGCGTCGAGCGCTTCATCCTGCTCGATGGCGGCATCTACACCAAGCTGTTCTGGATCGGTCACGTCCTGGTGGGCAATTTGCTGCCGATCGCGATGCTGTATCACCCGACTCTGGGTAAATCGCGCACGGCCATCGGTTGGGCCTGTGCGTTGATCGTTCTCGGCGGTCTGATGCAGATGTACGTCATTCTCATCGGTGGTCAGGCCTATCCGTTGGAACTGTTGCCCGGAATGAACG
>JACRMO010000112.1 GCA_016214925.1 Gammaproteobacteria bacterium | reverse complement strand
TGCGAGGAAGTCTAGGGCTGTCGCCGCGGGGAGAATACCCTACCCATGGGGTGTTTCGCGCCGGGTAGACTATCCCAGATGGGGTAGTTGGGCAACTGCCCCAAATCCCCTGATTTGTCTATGCATGCCAGTCGTGCTGGAATGCGTCATAATAATTAGCGTTTGATTATATGCTTACAAGCAAGACGAGCGCCAGTGGTCGGGGTTGCTGCAGCAATGGGTCGGGCAGCAGTAATGTGGGGCGTTTCGTCGGTGCGGTTACCGTGCGGCACTTTCGGGTATGGACGATGCTACAAGAACTCCGTGAGAACCCATTTTCGCTGGATGATCGCCGCGCTTATCAAGCGTGGCGTGGGCTCAAGTTGGATGCGCGCCCGAAGGCAGTCGCGGATCTGATTATCGAGGTGGCCGATTTGGCTAAACCGACGCTGGCGGAACGGTCAGCTATTATCTCGGCTTGCCGTCGGGCGAACATGGCAATTTTCCGCGCAGCGTCCGGAACCGACGACAAATCCGTTATACGGGATTTCGGGCGAGCGTTTGGACTTGATCGACTGGATGCGAATCTCTATGCCGACGATGACGGTATCACCGCGCTGCAGGTTTCCGACGTCGAGCGCAAGCGCGATTTTATCCCTTACACCAACCAACGCCTGAATTGGCATACGGACGGTTATTACAACACGCCCGATCGTCAGATACGCGGTCTGATGATGTTCTGCGTGAGGGATGCGGCGGAGGGCGGCGAGAATCAGCTGCTCGATCACGAAATCGCCTATATCCTGCTGCGGGACGCCGAGCCGCGTTTCATTGAGGCCTTGATGCATCCACAGGCAATGACGATTCCCGCCAATTGCGAACAGGGCGTGGAAATTCGTCCGGCGGAGTCAGGACCTGTGTTCGCGATCGAACCGGATACCGGCAATCTGCATATGCGTTACAGTGCGCGGACGCGCAACATTGTATGGCGGGACGATCCAATGACGTTGGCCGCGGTCGAGTTCCTGCAAAATCTCTGGGAAGAGGGTTGCGATTATGTCTATCACTATCGGCTAATGCCGGGTGAGGGGATTATCTGCAATAATGTTTTGCATAATCGGAGCGCCTTCCGTGACGACCCGGCGAGCGGAAAAAAGCGGCTGATGTATCGCGCCCGATATTTCGACCGTATCGCTGACACGAATTATTCAGACGTATGCAGTGCGCCGAACCCGCCCGAGCAATTGGCTGCGACGGACGCATGAAACTGGAGAGAAACAACGCATGTTGTGGTTGAGCGAAATCCTCTTGCAAGAACACGAACTCGTGACTTTCGAACAGCTGCTCGTGAGTGTGAAGCGGCGTGCCGGCGAAGGCGAAATGTTCTTCCGCATCGATGTGAAACCGCCTTTCAAGGATACGCCGGTCGATTGGGAAGATCGTCTCGAAGCGGCATTTTCCTCGACGGCACGATAGTCTCGAATGGGCGGTGCTCGAACTATGTTCTGGAATGAAGATAAAGCGGAAGACAAAGGCTATAAGGTTCCTGATGATGTAGTGGACCTGAGTTTTGCTATCGCTTGCAAGATGCTTCCTCTCGATCATGCCTACGCGCTTTCGCAGGCGCTGCAGGCCGCGCTGCCCTGGTATGCCGACGAAGCCGCGGCTGGTCTGCATCTGATCCACGGCGCTGAGTCGGGTAACGGTTGGTATCGTCCTCAGGACGCGGCCGGCGCAGTTCTACATCTGTCGCGCCGGACGCGAATGATGTTGCGTGTGCCTAAACACCGTATCGACGCTGCCCGGACACTGGAAGGAATGGCGTTGGAAGTCGCTGGCCATCGTGTGGAAGTCGGTGAGTCAGTCATCAAGCCTTTGAGCGCCATGTCGACGTTGTTCGCGCGGCATGTGGTGATGGCCGATGCGGATTTGAATGAGGCGGCGTTCCTTGACCAGGTCGTGACCGAAATGCGCAGTCTTGGCATCCGCGTGAACAAGATCCTGTGTGGCAGAGCCCACGATCTGAACACCCCTGAGGGCCCGATTCATACTCAGAGCGTGATGATCGCCGATTTGGAGCCCGAGCCCGCCGTTGTTTTGCAGCAAAAAGGCATCGGTCCTGGGCGGAAAATGGGTTGTGGGCTCTTTCTAGCCCATAAAGGGATTAAACCCGTGAAGGAAACGCATTAGGATGGCGGCCTCCGGGCACGTCCCCGGCCCTGCTCAGCGTTTGGCTTTAGGTATTACCCATCCGCTGGCCCGATATTCATAGCAACAGACAGCCGCAGCTCCGGGCTAAGATTGGTCGTCACCTCATGCAACACCGTAGGCGCAAACAGCACCAACTTGCCTTCCTGCGGGCGAGTGCTGATGCTGTTACTTCCATTGTGCAGGATCAGGTCGCCGGAGTTTTCGGGTACACGAATGTAATACACCGCCGAGAGTAACTCATCGTTCTCGTCATGGTGATGCGGAGCAGTCCGCTGCCCCGGCCCCATGGCATTGAACCAGAACCCGGCCTTCAATGTCTCCACCGCCAAACCCAGGCTACGCCCGGCCTGTTGCTTCACTAGAGTGAGTAATGA